>JBCCAW010000088.1:0-14345 GCA_039814655.1 Myxococcota bacterium
CGTCCAGCGTGGTCGGACCGTCCGAATCGACCAGCGGCTAGGATCAGCGAAAGGCGCCGGCGGACGGTGGGGCCGCGGCGCGCGCCAGGAGCCGCAGACCCGACGCGAGCATCGCGCCGTCAGGCGATCGTTCGTACGCGATCGAGAGCTCCTTCGCGGCACCGCCGACCCGCGCGTCTCCGAGTGTGTGCACGGGGAGGCCGAGGTCTCGAAGCACGGTCGCCGGCCAGTCGGCTTGCGTTTCTCCGGCCACGACCGTGGCTTCGAAGGGCGGCCAACGCCCGTCAAAGGGCCCGGTGAGGCGCCAGCGATAGTCCGAGAAGTTGAGCCGCGCGACGATCGCCCCTTGGCGAAGCGACGCGCTCGGAGCGCCGGTGCCCTCGGGCCAATGCAAGTGCGCGTCGGGCAGCTCTCCCGCGGCTTCGAGCGCCCCAAGCCCCGCGGAAGCGATGCGGGCGAGCAGATGGGTGGCGAGCTCCACGCGCGCGTGGTCTTGGCCGCTGTTGCCCCAGCGCATCATCAGGCGCCTTTCGGTGCCGCGGAGGTTCACCCCGGGGAGGGCTCGGAGGTCGTGACGGACGCTCTCGCTCAGTGCTTCCCGGAGCAGCATCGCGTCCTCGGGCGAGCGCACGAAGACCCGGAAGCGGGCATCGAAATCCACGTCGTCGAAGCCGACCTCGCTCCAGCCTGCGGGTTGGTGCTCGACGCCGGGAAGCGCCAGGATGAAGTCCGGACCCGTGCCGACGACCCAGCGTGTGCGGGCCGCCATCATCGAGGGGACCTCGACGTTGACGCGACCGTGGACCACGACCGGGGTAGTGCTCGAGGTGGGCACTGCCTCGGAGCGCTTCTTGGGCCGCTGAAGGTTCGCGGCGAAGACGGCCGCGCCGAGCGCTACAATGCCGCTGAGGATCGCTTCCGCGCCAGTCATGGGAACGTAGCGACGGTACTCCTCCGCGATGGCGATGGCGATTCGAACTCGCCGGCCAGCTGCACCGAAGAAGAGCAGGAACCGTCCCTGGTACGGTTTCCTCGGTGCGGATCGCTTTTCCAAACTGCAACCGGTCTTCCGCCGCCAGATCTTCCGTCGGCAGCTGCGCGACCTTCCGGCGCCCGGCGCTCAGATCCAGCTCGGCAGCTCGATTAACGTCTCGTCAATCCCGTACATGTCATGCTCCACTGCATTCAGATTGATGCGTAGCGGAGGCGAAGGCGGCTCCCCCCACGCCTCGGCGAACTCTGCGAAGAATCGTTCAACTTGCGTCGCGCGCGGCTCTTAGTGCGCTCAGGAAGTCCTCGTCGCGGATGCGGGTCGCGATACGCCAACGTTGGGCACGCGGGGACGCCTCGGCGAGAGCGGCCTGCGCGCTGCGAAGACTACGAATGTCGCGGTCGAGAACATCGAGTGTGTCTTCCTGCACCGCCAGCGCGTCGGCCCGTTGCAGAAAGAGGTCGAGCAGCGTCTTCGCGCGGAGCGAGCTCCGGCGCTGACTTCCTACACCGGCGTCTTCATCGAGGGTGCCCCGCACGCTGTCGAGGAGCCACGGCAGACGGGCGGTGTGACCCGTGGTGGCCAGGCGCCGGGCGATGCTCGGAAAGGACAAGGCGTCCGAGTGCGCGACGATGACCGGGCCCAAGGCGGTCACGTGCCGTGGCGAGATTGGGTCCGCCAGCACGGCCGCAAACCAGTTCGGTGGGCGACAGCTCGATCCCCTCGGCGTTCGGGTCGCGCGGTGTGGTCGCAACACCCGCGAAAACGCCGTTTGATCGCGCTCTGCGGCCAAACGGCCCGTGAAAACGCCGTTTGGTCGCGCGATGCGCCCGGGCGGCTCGGCAGAACGGCGTTCGGGTGGCTTCGGGGATGGGGACGAGCGTCGGAACGCCGTTCGAACGCTTGGGGGCCGCCACGCGCCTCGGTGCGCTCATCGACCCCCAGCGGCCGAGGCGTCGGGAGCGCGCCCTCCCGGAAACCGATGCAGGGGCTCTCCGACGCGCAGCGCGACCCGTGCCACGCTTCGTGTGGTGCCCTCCCCGTCGATGCCGCAGGACGTCCGCGAGGCCTTCGCGGCCGTGCCCGCTTCCGCACGTGAGCCGATGCTCGCCGTGCGTGATGCGATCTTCGACGTCGCCGGCGCGGACGCGCGCATCGGGCTCCTCGCTGAGGTACTTCGCTGGGGCGAGCCCTCCTACCGGCCGAGGCCCAGCGGGACGACCGTGCGCCTCGGCTGGTCGCCGAAGCGGCCGGAACAATGGGGCGTCTACGTGAGCTGCAAGACGACGCTCATCGAGGGCCTTCGCGCCACCGAGGGCGCGGCGCTCCGCTACGACCAGAACCGCCGCGTGCTCTTCGCGCTCGGCGAAGCGCCGCCGCTGGGGCGCCTTCGGCCCTTCCTCGCGGAAGCGCTGACCTACAAGCTTCGCTGATGTCCCCGGCGGAGCCGTGCCTCGGCGTGAGCAAGCCGAAGTCCTCGCGGCTCTCGAGCCGGGGCGAGTTCCGCGGCGCGGGCCGGCCGCGGGCGTCGATGAGATGGAACTCGAACTCCGCGTCGACGGTGCATTTCGCGCGGCCACTCGTGTCTCGCGCGCACGCGCATCAGCGAAAGTCGAGGTGCAGGTGGTCGTCGTGGCGAACCCAGGGGCGCCGGCGGAAGAAGAGCCCGCGCGGCGTCGAAGCGCAGGCTCCCGAGGTGCCCGTCGGCGTCAAGCTCGTGCGCATAACCGTAGCCCTGCCAGGGCCAGCTCCCGAGACGGACCGGCACGCCCCCGGCCGAACGCATGGGCACCAGGAGGTCCACGGCGCGTCCATCGCGATGCGTGCGATGAGGCCAGAAGGCACCGCCGCCGCGCCAGCCGGTCTCGGCCACGACCCACCCGTCGTCCAGGGTCTCGAAGGCGGAAGCAAGCGCGTCGCGCACCCGGCGGCGGACGTACTGGCGGCCGAGCGCCGCGCCGACCATCGAGTAGGAGCGATAGCCCGCTCCCCAGGGCGCCATGGGTACGAAGGACGCGCCTTCCGCCGCGGCGGCGACGCGGCCCCAGGCCATGGCGACGCAAGACACGTAGGCGAGCCCCAGGCCGAGCGCCGCGCGACCCAGCATCCGGCGCAGTCGGTGACCACGTCGCACCCAGCCACTCTGCCACGCGCGTCAGCCCTCGTCGGGGCCGAGGGGTCGAGACTCCGAGCAGACTCCTCGCGCGCCGCGTCACCGTGGTAACGGATTATTATTGCAATAACGGATTCGTCAAGTCATACCCCATCGGTCGCCATCGGGCGATCGAGGGAGGGGATCATGGGGAATCGAACACGCCTACGTTCGGCGATGGGCGCAGCGCTCGTCGTGTGTGGCTTCGCTGGGACCGCGGAAGCGCAGGTCGACCTGGCCGTGGTGAGCCCCGCAGGTCAATGCGATGTGACGAGCGGCATCCAGGCACCGTACCGGGGTAACTACATCGTGCCCACCGGGCAGGAAGCCACGTTTCAATGCGGACTGGACTCCGCACAAACGCCGCCAAGCGACATCTCGCGGGTGACGGTCTACGTGGATGTCGCCCACGCCGAGCGCGGAGACCAGGCCTGGGCACGCATCTGCTACCGCACCATCTCCGAGAGTCTCTCGGTGACGTGCGGGCCTACGTCGTATCCGTCGGGCCCCGGCGATTTGGACATCGCCGTGGAACCGCCCGGCTCCACGCCGGCCGGTCCGGTCGTCGCCTACCTGGAGGTGTACATCCCGTCGCCGGCGCCGGGTTACCACTTCTTCAACGGCTTCCGGATCACCGCCTACTGAGGCCGCGAGGCGCCGTGCGCCGGCGAGCGTTCACGGCGGCCGGACTTCGGGGTGGCGGCGCAGGACCGCGCCCTGCTCGGGCGTGAGCTCCGTGCCGCCGTCGAGCGCAGGGAACATCAAGTTGTCGGCTTCGCCGGGCCCGAGCGGCGTGTCGCTCAGGGGATCGGCGAGCAGCCCGCCCTCGCTCGTATGGAAGAGCCCGAGCCAATGCGCGCTCTCGTGGGCCATGGCACGTCCGAGGCGGAGCGGGTCCCGGAGTAGACCAAGAGCGACCGCCACGCCCGAAGTCGGGCTCCCGGGGGCAAAGGCCGGACCCGGAAGCCCTCCGCTCGCGCCCGCCGCAACGGCGGAGGAACCGAGGCGCTCGACCAAGAAGACGTGAAGACCGGGCGCGGGTTCGGCCTCGGCGAAGAGCGCCGGCAGGTCGCCGGGCCCTTCGATGCGCTCGATGCGTTGGAAGCGCGCCGCCACGTCGACGAAGCGCAGAGGCTCGAGGCGAAGGCGCGCCTGCGCGAAGACCCGGCGAAACTCTGCCACCGCTTCCGTCAGGAAGGGACCCTCCGCCGCCGCTGGGCCGGCCAGCCCGCCGGCTCCGGTGAGGTAAATGGTGAGGCCGAGCGTGCCCTCGGAGAGCGGGCGCTCGCGCACGAAGGCTCGCACCTCGACCTCGTCGTCCACGGGGCGACCCACGGCATCGGTCGCGCCCAGGACAACCACGTGGCGGCCCGCCCCGAGAGGCGCGCTTCCCGCGTTCGGCACCAGCGCCGCCGCCAGCCCAAAACCATCCGTCACGGGGTTCGGGCTCGTTCGCGGACCGCCGCTCGGTCCGAGCAGCCGCCGGTCGGCATCGGGCACCCCCCGTAGATAGGTCGCCGAGACCCGCACCCCGCCCGGACCGGCCCAGGAGCGGACCCCATAGCGCCGGTCCGGCCGGCCCCGGACCTGGAGCAGTACCGCTTCCGCCGGGGCCTCCAGGGTGACGACCACGGGACCCGAGAGGCCGCCCCGCAGCTCGTGACGGCCGAGCGCGCGCTCGCTCAGGTCCGCGCGAACCTCGCCCGCGCAGCCACCCGCGACAAAGAGCGCCAGCAGCGGGAGGCACCGCACGCGACGCAAGCGTCGCATAACGTTCACGATTGCCATCATGCTGGAAAAATTCTACCTAAGGGCATGCGAATCGGGGGTACCACAGTCTTTCTAGGGGTGTGTTTGGCGTGCGGAGGTGGCGGCGGCACCCCGTCCCTCGAAGGCGGCACCTGCGTTCGCGACGAGGCTCGCATCGACGCACGGGAGGCGTGCGTCACGGACGAGCATTGCCCCTGCGGCGCCCATTGCGCGCTCGGCGAGTGCATCGCGGACTGCCGTTCCGATGGCGACTGCGGCGGCGGCGAGCGTTGCGACACCTTCGGCTACTGCCGCGACGCAGACGATACGGCCCGCATCCCGGCCTTCCCGCCCGCGGAGCAAGGCACGCTCATCGTCAGCGCGACGCGCATCGAGCTCTTCGACGAGAGCATGCCCCGGCCCGTGCGCGTTTCCGCCGCGAACCGTTCCCTCGGCACGCTCCGCGCGCTGGCTGACGAAGGCCTCGAGGTGAGCTGCGACGGCGCGGCCTTCGAGACCGAATGCCGCCTCGAGGGCGTGGCCCTCGGCGAGGTTGCGACGCTCACGCTCCGGGCCACGACGCCCCTCGAAGACGATGAGGTGCGGCTCCTGCGCGTCTTTACGGGCACGCAGCGCGAGCTGATCAGCGTCACCGCGCCGGCCACCGTCGCGGCCATGATGAACCGGCTCCCGGGCGACGCGACGCCGGCCATCGGCGGCCCGCTCGCTGGCGTCTATCAGGGCGAAGCGCGGCTCCTCGGCAGCGTCCTGAGCGCGGCCCCCGACGCCGACATTCCGCGCCGGTCGCGGCCGGAGAGTCTGCCCGTCACCGCGTCCGTCCATGCCGCCGCGGACACGGGGCCCGGCGTGCTCGTGCTCGAAGACGCGAGCGCGCGCATTGCCGGCGTGGCCGAGTGGGTCGGCGCCCTCGACGTGCGCGCGGACGGCGGCGGCACCGTGGACTTCCCCACGACGCTTGCGCACCAGGGCAGCGCCGCCTTCGGCACGACGGTCGAGGTGCGCGCCGAGGCGCCGGCGGCCGAGGTCACCGTCGACGCCGTGGGCGCGCGCTCCGTCGCCTTCACCGTGCGCACGGTGGAGCGCGGCGCCTTCGGGGGCGGCGTGGCCCTGCAGAGCGACTGGGCCGTGACGCTCTACCGCGCGGACGACCTGCCGGATGGGAGCTCGGCGCCGGCCGTACCGGCGGACGTGGCGGCCACCCTCGACGCGGAGCGCGGCGGCCTCGAGACGCCCTGGGAGGCGGAGCTCGGCGACGCGCTTCGGGCCTTCGTCGCCGCCCCGGACGACCTTTACGGCGTCCGTGGCGAGGTCTTCCCCAGCTTCACCGGTGAAGGCGCGAACGTGCTCGCCTGCGCCGTTCTAGGCACCGAGCCGGGCCTCCGGCCGACGGCGTGGCTCGACGCCTTCCGGGACGGCGAGCTGAACGTCGGGCCCGAGGGAGCGGCCTTCCGGCGCGTGCTCGACGGCGTCGTCGCAGGCAGCGAACTGGAGGCCTACCTGGCCGCGTCCCCAAGCCCCCTCGCCACCATGATTCTCCCGGCCATCGCCGGGGACCCGCCCTACTTCTTCGAGGAGGTCACCCTCGAGGCGGGCCCCGTCGACTACGGGGACGCGCTGCCCTGCGCCTTCTCCACGGAGACCACGCTCCTGGGCGAGCGCAACGGCTTTCCGACCAGCGCCGACCTGCGGGGCTCGGCCGCCGTCGACGTGTGCGCGGCGATGGCCGAGCGCTACGACTGCGAACGCGTCGTCTCTGCCCCCGGCGACACGGCCGCGCTGCCCGTGGGTTCGCTACTCGAGGACGAGTTCGGAGTCACCGAGTTCGAGGGCACGCTCACCCTCGACGTCACCGAGCGCTGCCTGCTCCCCTCCGCGACGGAGCGCCCGCTCGTGGCCCGGGACTGCGGCGAGCTCGTGGCCTGCTTCGACCCGGCCACGTCCACGGGCGGCGCCTCGGCACGCCTCGGGAGCGAGGTGCTCCGGGCGAGCGGCGATCTTCGCTGCATCTCCGACGCCGGCGGGGCGATCCGGGGGGGCATGATCGCGGCGGACGTGAACGTCGGCGACCTGAGCCAGCCCGCCATGGTGCGCGAGTGCATCACCGACCTCGAGGCGCTGCTTGCGGACCCGGCGGGCGCGGCGCTCGGCACGGCCTTGTCCGAAGGCGCCTGCGTGGGTGCGGTCCGGCTGCTCTACGCCATGAGCCAGTCCTTCGAGCGCACGCGCCTCGCCGCCGTCGACGCGCAGGTGCGCCCGCGCCTCCGCGAGGAGACCTTCGGAGCGCGGCTGCTCCAGCGCTGGCTCCAGCTCCATACCTTCATCGCGCGCCAGTCCGAGCAGGGCGAGCAGCTCGCCCAGGTCATTCGCCGGGATCCCGGCGGCGACGTGCTTCCGCCGCCCATCGACGAAGCCCTCGAGGCTTCGCTCCGGGGCTGGGAGCTCCTGCTCCACCCGCGCATCGCGGACGTGCTGCTCCTGCTCGACGGCGAGGCGCTCACGGACGCCGATTACCGGCCTTTCGCCGGCGCCTTCACGGACGAGCTCCCGAATGGGCGAGACCAGGTCGAAGGCCTCGCCGTCGCCATACTGGACGCGCTGGCGGCGCAGCTCGCGCTCGTGCGCATCCGCGTCGAGCGGGCGCTGAACACCGGCGACCTCAGCGCCAACGACGTGGCCAATGGGCTGCTCGCCCAGGTGCAGCGCGTGCGGCCCGTTGCCGAAGCGCTCCGCGCACGGGCCACGGCCTGGGCCGACGCGAACGGCCGCACGGTGCCCTGGGAGAGCCGCTACGCCGCCACCTCCAACCAGCTCGACGGGGAGCTGGCGGCGCTGGCCGCGGACATGCAGAGCCTGCGCGAGGGGCGGAACCCCTTCGGCATCGAGGACGAGGACCTCCCGCTCTACTTCCTGGCGGACGACGGCCTGGGCGCGGGAGGGCGCTTCAGCGCCATCTCGGACTTTCTTCTCGGCCCGTCGCCGGGCTCCACGACCAACTTCGCGCCCTTTGCCATCGTGCAGGCCGAAGAGGCGCTCACGGCCGCCCGCACGGCGTGGGTCGACTTCCAGGACCGTGAGACCGCGCGCGATCAGGTAGCCGACATGCTCGCCGAACAGCTCGACGACATCCGCATGAGCTTCGGCAGCGACATCGGGGCCTACTGCGGGACGCCCGGCGATCTCCTGACCGTGGACGTGCTCGAAGGCTGGGAGGCTGCCCAAGGCGAGCCCTTCAGCGCGGACACGTGTTTCTTCGACCGGGGCGAGAGCGGCTGCTCCTTCGACGACACGGCCTGGGCGGCGCTTCTGAGCGCCGACGACGTGCTCTTCCAGCTTTGCGTCGCCGCCGAGCTCGACGGGCGCCTCGGCGACGTGCCTGCGCTCGGCGTGCCCGCGGTGGCCGGCGCTATCGCGGACCTCGAACGCTGCGCCGCCGACGCCGACTTTCCCGCGACGTGCACGGGCGGCGGGAGCGGCTGCTTCACGTGCCGGGCCGGCGCCGTGTCCTTTGCCCCGAACCCCGGCGAGATGCTGGCGCTGAGCGGCGGCGCCCCGGAGGGCGTGCTTCGCGCGGCGCGGACGGCGTGCGCCCAGCGCTTCCCGACCGCGAACCCGCAGCTCCCGGCGACGGAGCAGGCCGACGCCTCGGCCCTCGGCAACCCGGCGTGTTACCGCGGCTCGCTCGGCGAGGCCGTGCTGACGAGCCGGGCCATCGCGCAGGACGTCACCATCGCCCGCTCGGAGCTCGCCGAGTTCCAGGAGCGTTACGACATCGCCATGCGGAGCTGCCTCATCCTGCAGACGGCGAACGACATGATGGAAGCCGCCATCGCGCAGCACAACGAGACCATGAGCGGGCTTCGCGCAGGCAAGCTCGCCGCGGACGTGATCGCGAACGCCGCCGGGGCCGCCAAGGACTGCGCGAGCACCGTCGCGGGCAGCGATGTCACGGGCAAGGCGGCCATCGGCGTGGCCTGCGGCGCGGCGGCGGCCGAGGCCGTGGCCGACTCCGTGTCCGACGGTCTCCAGTTCGCCATGGACGAGGCGCAGCAGAGCCACGAGACCCTGCTCGCGATGCTCGAGCGCGGCGCGGCGGAAGACCAGTGCTTCAACGACGCGGAGATCGAGCTCGTCGGCACGCGCACGGCGGCGCTCCGCGTGCAGCGCGCGGCGTCGGATCTTCAGCTCGCGCTCTTCCAGGTCGCCGAGCTGAAGGCCCAGGCCGACGGGGCCTTCGCCGACGGCACGGCGTCCCTCGAGGCGTCGCGGGGCCGGGACATCGCGCCTATGGCCCACGACTACTGGCTCGACGAACGCCTCGACACCTACGTCCGGCGCATGCGCACGGCGCGGCGCCTGGCGTACCTGACCGTGCGCGCCGTCGAGTACGAGTACCAGGCGTCCCTCGGGCTCCGATCGCAGGTGCTCACGGCCGAGGTGCCGGAAGACCTGAACCGGGCCCTCGAGACGCTCTGGAGCACCGCCGGCACGCGGCGCATCGGCACCGCGGCGCCCACGGAGCTCAAGATCGTGCTCAGCCTGAAGCGGAACGTGCTTCAGCTCAGCGATGAGTCGGACCTTCCGGCCGGCGAGCTCGCGCTCTCGGACACGGAGCGGCTCCGGCGCCTGCTCCTCGACCCGCGCTACGAGGTCTACGAGGACGGCATCTTCATGGGCCGGTCGATCCCCTTCAACCTGGTTCCCCTCGAGACCCTGGGGCTCGGCGAGACCCAGGGCGTCGCCGTGTTCGCCCGGGACTCCTGCGCCGAGCGCCTCTGGAGCGTGAACGCGACGCTCCAAGGCGACGAGGGTCGGCTCTTCCTCGGCGACGATCCCTCCTTCGTGAACATCCGGCTGCTGAAGGCGAACACTTTCTACAGCCAGTGGTGCGCGGACGGGAACGCGACGCGCTTCCAAGAGGCATCGGTGCGCCCGTCCCGGAACCTCTTCGCCGATCCCGCGGGCGGCTCGAGCATCGGCGACCGAGCCGGCCTCGGCAGCGAGATTCAGCTCTTCAGCACCGCGCGCGTCCAGGCGCCCTTCAACGTGGAGCGCGACCGCTTCTCCGACGACGAGTTCGCGAACGGCAACTCGAGTGAGCTCGCGGCCCGGGGGCTCTTCGGCCGCTACGCGCTCTTCTTCCCCGCCGCGGTGCTGAGCGAAGGCGGCGGGACGGGCCTCGACCTCAACGCCGTCGACGACATCCTGCTCCGCCTCGACTACCTCTCCGTCGCCCGCTGAGCCCGGCCGCCGGGTGACGGGCGGATCGGTCGCCGCTCCGCCACCCAAGTGCTCCCGTCTCCCAGCATGAGCAAGCCGCAGACCGGCCCGAAACGAGGATCGCATCCCCGACCTGCGACCGAGCTTCCGCCGTCGGACCGGCGGATTGGCCGGCGGTGGCCGCCGATAGGCCGCGCGGTAGACTCTCCTCGTGGACGGTACCCGCTACGTGGTCGATCCAACCGACCCCCGCGCGCCCTCGCGCGCGGTCTGGGAGAGCCTTTCCCAGGCCGAGCGGCGGCGTGTGGTCGCCGCCTTGCCTTCGGAGCTGCCGCTGGCGGGGCCGCCCGAGGGCGATTTTCATCGGCTGCCCAAGGAGCAGGCGCGCGAGGCGCTCGAGGAGCACTTCGGACGCCGGGGCCGGAGCGTCTACGTCGGCAGTGAGCTGCCCGTCTACTACCCCAGCGAGCCGGTCATCGCCCCGGACCTCTTCGTGGTCTTCGATGTCCCGCCGCAGCCGCGCGACCGCTGGGTCGTCGCGGATGAAGGAAAGGGACTCGACTTCGTGCTCGAGGTGCACCTCCGGGGCGACCGGACGAAGGACTACGAGCGCAACGTCGAGCTCTTCGCGCGCCTCGGCATCCGCGAGTACTTCGTCTTCGACGCGGGACGCACCCGGCTGAGCGGCTTCTCCCTCGCGGACGAGACCTACCGCCCCATCGTCCCGCAGAGCGGGCGCTGGCGCTCCGACGTACTGGACCTCGACCTGACCTTCGATGGCGCCGGACACTTTCGCTTCCACTTCGGTGAGGCCTGGCTCCCTTTTGGCATCGAAGTCCGAGATCGGCTGCGTCGTGACCTCGGCTCCGCCGTTCGCCGCGCCGAAGAGGAAGCCCGCCGCGCCGAAGAGGAAGCCCGCCGCGCCGAAGAGGAAGCCCGCCGCGCCGAAGAGGAAGCCCGCCGCGCCGAAGCCTACGCGACGAAGCTGCGCGACCTCGGCATCGACCCCGACAACCTCTGAGCACCTCCCGCTCGCGCTGGACACTCGCGCGTGGCGCACCTCGGGCGCGCCGCGCTCGGCGTTCTGGGCGTCGCGCTCCTCGGCCGCCGCTCGTAGGTCCCGAGCGGAGACGCCGTCGCCCAGCGCCCTCAGAGCGCGTCGAGACGGCGCAGGGGAGCTTCGCTCGCGGCGTCGAGGGGCACGATCAGCTCGATCTCGAGGCCCTCGAGCGACGCGTCGAAGAGGGCTCCGAGCTGACCGAGCAGGGACGTGATCTGCAGCCGTTCGCCGCTGGGCAGCTCGAGCACGATGGGGAGGATGCCCGCCGTCGGCGGAGCGGGATCGTGCGGTGAGATGTGGTCGAAGAGCCCGCGCTCGAGCGCCTCGTCGAGCGTGTCCCGGAGGAAGGCGGAGCGCGCCGCCGCGTCCTGAAGCCGATGAAAGAGGGCCGTGCTCGCCTCCTTCCAGTTGGCGACGAACGCGCGGAAAGCGTCCGAGAGGAGCATGCGGAGCATGTTGCGTTCATCGCCCATGGCCGTGATGAGGCGTGCGCCGGCCGCGTTTTCGCCGAGCAGGTTCCAGTCGTGGTCGAGCACGAACGCCGGGAAGGGCCAGTGCGCGAGCACGCGTTGCTCGAGCAGCGCGAGGCCCGCGGCGCGCGCGTCGGGGTCCGGCTGCATCGGGAAGGGGTTTTCGAAACCGGACGCCCGGAAGAGCGCGCGGCGCTGCGGGTCGCTCAAGGGCAGCTCCGTGCAGAGGCGCCCCAGCATGCGGCGGCTCGGCGCCGAGCGGCCCGTCTCGAGGAACGACACGTGCCGCTGCGTCGTCCGGATCTGGTGCGCGAGCGCCAGCTGCGTGAGGCCGAGCTGGCGCCGCACGCTACGAAGCGCCGCGCCGAAGCCGTCGTCGAGGGAGATCACGCGACGTCCGTGAGGCCGCGTGTCGATCGCGCAAGTGCTCTCATTCCCCCGGACGGAATCGACGCCCGGCGAGCGTGCCGCAGATTTCCATCGGGCGCGTCCCGAAGCGCGCCACGGAGGAACGAATCGATGATGATGTGGCTCTTGGCCGGCCTCGGCCTCTACCTCTTCCAGATCTACCTGCCGACGACGCTCTACCTGCCGGCCGAGGGGATCATGAACCACCTGGGCGGGCGCGACGCGCTACCGGAGCCGAGCAAGTGGGTGGGGCGGTCGCGCCGCGCCCTCGCCAACATGCAGGAGAACCTCCCGATCTTCGTGACGCTGGGTCTCCTCGGCCTCGTGGTGCCGGGCGCGAACCTCGAGCTGGCGACGCAAGGGGCCGCGGTCTTCGTGGTGGCGCGTGTTCTCTACCTACCGGCCTACCTTTTCGCCCTCACGGGGGTTCGAAGCGCGTTCTACCTGGTCGCGCTCGGCGGCCTGGGCGCGATGCTCGCCGCGCTGGTCTGACGCCGCGCGCAGCTCCGCCGCCGCCGGCCGACGAGGCTGGAGGCGCCGTCGCCCAGACGGCTCTGGGCCCGGGCCGCCTCCCTTCCCGGCCCCGGCCCTTGCTCCCACGTGTACCCTCGGCCCCGATGCGCTTCCCGCTCCCCGCGACCTCCCGCATACGCGAGCGCGTCGACCGCCTGGACCTTCCCTTCGACCGCTTCGGCTACGACCCCTACGGCGTCGAAAAGGACAGCCTCGCGCGCTTCCTGACGCTCATTCGCGTCTTCTACAACGGCTACTTCCGCGTCGACGTGCACGGCATCGGGCACGTGCCCCAAGCCGGGCGGGCCATGCTCGTGGCCAACCACGCCGGCGGCATCGCCTTTGACGCGTCCATCCTGCTGGGCGCGTGTTTCTTCGAGCTCGAGCCTCCTCGCCTCGCGCAGGGCATGGCCGAAAAGTTCATCAACGCCATTCCCATGGCGAGCACCTTCTCCGCGCGCGTGGGGCAGTTTCCCGGGCTCCCGGAGCATGCCGAGCGGCTCCTGAGCCAAGGGCGCCTTCTCAGCGTCTTTCCCGAGGGCGCGCGGGGCACGGCCAAGCTCTACAGCGAGCGGCGAAGCCTCGTCCGCTTCGGCACCGGTTTCGTGCGCCTCGCGACGAAGACCCAAGCGCCCATCGTGCCCGTCGGCATCCTCGGTGCCGGCGAGGCCTTTCCCACCGTCGCCAACCTCAAGGGCCTCGGAAAGGTGATCGGCGTGCCCTACGTGCCCGTGCCCCGCTGGGGCGTCCCGCTTCCCCGGCCCGCGCGCTTCACGCTGCTCTTCGGCGAGCCCCTGCGCTTCGAAGGCACGGGCAGCGAGGACGACGCCACCGTTCTGAGCCGCGTCGAAGAAGTAAAGGCGCGCATTCGCGGACTGCTGGGCGAAGGCGAGAAGCTTTGGGACGGCCGATCCCGCCCGGACCAGCTGCTGCTCACACCGCCGGCAGCCGGCTGAGGCGCGTTGGTTGGCGAGCTCAGCTTCCGCTGAGGTGCGTTGGTTGGCGACCTCAGCTTTCGCTGAGGTGCGTTGGTTGGCGACCTCAGCTTCCGCTGAGGTCTTGTGCGATCATGAAGGCGTTGCCGTCGGGGTCGTAGAAGGTCGCGAGCTTCACCATGCCCGGCACGTGCATGGTCTCGCCGTCGAAGCGCACGTCGCGCGCCTCCAGGGCCGTCCGGGCCGCGTCGCAATCCTCCACGCCGAAGACCGGCACGCAGTTGCCCGCGGTCGGCGCGTCCGTGTCGCCGAAGCCGAGCGTGACCCCGGGGGTCATCGTCGACAGCTCGGTCCAGCCCATCTCGTCGTTCGAGAAGAGCTCCTCCAGGCCGAAGTGGTCCTTGAACCACTTCGAGGTCGCGGCCCGGTTCCGGACCGAAAGGGAAATCGTGATCTGCTTCGTGAGCGTGACGGTAGCCATGGCTGTTTCGTGCCTCCCGCATGCTATATATAGCAACTATAAAAAGTGGACAACGCCACCTTCGCACAACTCTGCGCCCGGGCCTGGAGCCTGCCCGTGCTCGCGCATCTCGCCGGCCAGCCGCGCCTCGGCGCGCGCGTTTCGCCCACGGCGCACGCGCTCGGCGCCGGCCGCCAGTCCATCAGCGGCACCTTCGCGCACCTCCGGGAGCTCGGTCTGCTCGAGCCCATGCCCGGCCACGGCCACCCGCTCCGTCCCGAGGCGCGCTTGAGCGAAGCGGGCGCCGCCGTAGCGGCCTGGGCGCAGCCTTTCTGGGCCTTTCTCGAGCCCGGCGAACGGGCCACGGCC
>JBCCAW010000634.1:0-3304 GCA_039814655.1 Myxococcota bacterium
GCACTCCTCCACGCTCTCCACGGCGATGCTGGAGCTGCGAACGCCGGCGTTGCCCGGCCGCCCGCCGGCGCTCACCACGAACTGCACCGCCACGAAGCCCTCGACGGGCGGCCCTTCGTAGGCCGCCACGCAGGCGTCGATGCTGGGCTGGAAGCCGGGCCGCACCTCCTCCAGCTCCTCGACCGTGAGCTGCCCGCTCGCGTTCAGGGGGAGGCGCCGCACCAAGGTCGCCGGCTCGCCGCCCGGCAGAAGCGGGGCGAGACGCAGGGTCAACCCGTCCACGGGGTCGACGCCGAGCCGGAGCGGCGCCGCCGCGTCCCCCGCGCCCTCGTTCTCATCCGTGGGCCTGCCCTCGCCCATGCGCCCGTCCTCGACCGGCGGCCCCTCCTCGGGGGCCGGGCGGAGTTCCAGCACGTTCGGGGCCACCAGGTGGCAGCGCCCGGCCCAGCTTCGCTCGCCGCTCTCGCTCGCGTCCGCGAAGCGGCATGGGGAGCCCGCTTCGGCGCTCTCCAATGCTCCCAGGCCCAGCGTCGCCGGGCCGCGCACCTCGTCCCAGGCGTAGCTCATGTCGTCCGGGTCCCGAAGCTGCCGCTCGGGAAGCGAGCCAAAGGCGGCCTCGAGCGCCGCCTCGGCCTCCGCCTTGGGAAGCTCCCAGAGCCAGGGCAGGACCGGCCCCGGGGGCTCCGCGCCCGCGAGCGGTAGCTCGCAACGCTCGGCCACCACGTCGCGCGCCTGCTCTCCACCGCCCGCCACCAGCTCGGCGAAGATGCGTTCCCAGAGCGCGACGCGGTCGTTCGGGAGCTTCCAGAGCGGCACGTCCCGGGGCAAGAAATCCATGGGGATCATCGCGAAGGTGCTGCCCCCGGGGCACGTGCACTCGGCGGGGAAGTTCGTCACGGGCTGCTGGCAGGAGAGCGTTCTCGTCTCGCCATCGGAGCAGTCGGCCAGCGTCAGCCCAAAGGTCTGCGCCTCCCGGTCCATGGGGATCGCCGTCATCCGCGCGCAGCGCAGCGCCTCGGCTACGGGTTGAGAGACCGATTCCACGGACTCGCCGCCGCAGCGGCCGCAGCCCACCACCAGGAGCGCCCAGAGCAACATCGTGCGTCGCATCGGTGCGCATCGTGAGCGCGCGCTCTAGCCGGTCAAGGCTCTGCTAAGAACGTGACACCGTAGACGCGGCCGCCGCTCTCTTCCGTGAAGAGCAGGCTCCCGTCCCGGCGCGCCAAGACGCCCACCGGGCGGCCCCAGGTGTCCGGCCCCGCCGGGTCCACGAGGAACCCCTCGACGAAGGGCGCGTAGCAGCCCGTGGGCCGGCCCTCCTCGAAGGGGACGAAGACGATGCGGTACCCGGTGCCGGCGGCGCGGTTCCAGCTCCCGCGGTGCGCGACGAAGGCGCCGCCGCGGTAGCGCGGCGGGAAAGGCCCATCGGCGCCGTAGAACGCGACGCCGAGCGCAGCCGAATGCGCCTGGAAGAGCACCTCCGGCGTGCGCGTGGCCGCCGCCCGCGCCGCGTTCTCGCTCGCGCCACCGCTCATGCGGCGCGGGTCGAGGTTCTCCGGGGCAAGATAGGCATAGGGCCAGCCGTAAAACGCCCCCTCCTCGAGGTGCGCGAAGTAGTCGGGCACCAGGTCGTCGCCCAGGTGATCGCGCTCGTTGACCGTGGCCCAAAGCGCCCCGGTGCCGGGCTGAAGCGCGAGCCCTACCGGGTTCCGGAGCCCGTCCGCAAAGGTTCGAAGGGGCCCCACGCGGCCCCCGGGCACGTCCATCGAAAGCTCCGCGACCTGCACCGACGCGCGGGGCAGCGGCTCCACGGCCACGTTGGACCGGCTCCCGATGCTCACGAAGAGGCGCCGCCCCTCCGGGCCCAAGATCACGTTCCGGGTCCAATGCTGCCGGTAGCCGCCGCCGGGCAGCTCCGCCACCACCTCGCCCTCGCCGAGCTCCTCCTGGCCGCGCCGCCAGCCGAAGCGGCGGAGCGCGCCGTCGTCCCCCACGTAGAGCGCCCGGGCGTCCGGCGCGAAAGCCATGCCGAAGGGAATCGCGAGCCCCTCCGCGCGGCCGCCGAGCGTGCCGCGGTCCTCGGCCACCCCGTCGCCGTCCGCGTCCCGGAGCCAGGTGATGCGCTCGGCCTTGCTCTGGGCCACGAGCACGCGCCCGTCCGGCGTCTCCGCGAGCCAGCGCGCGAAGGGCAGCCCCTCCGCGAAGAGCTGCACGCGAAAGCGCCCGCCGGCCGCCCGCGGCACACGCAGCCGGGCGCCCGCCGGCGGGTCCACGAGCTGCGGGCTCTTCGAGGCGGACTCGGATGCGAAGGGCGGAGGCAGGTCCTCGAGGCGTACGCACACGGGCTCCGGGTCCTGAGCGCGCGTCGCCACCTCGCCGGGCAAGGGCGCTCGCGCAGCGCCGGCGGGCGCCTGGGACGGCGCCGGCGGGGGCGCGGGACGGCGCTCCCCGGCCCCGCAGCTGCTGCACGCCCCGGCGCCGAGCACGACGATTGCGGAAAAGAGGATGGTCGCGGGCCGCACACCGCCTACATAGGGGGAGCCCCATGCCCCGCGCCACACTTCCCGAAGAGCGGATTCACGAAGACATCCGCCAAACCGTCACGGACCTCCACGCCGACATCGTCGCCGAGGTCGAGAGCGCCACGCACGCGCACCCCCTCGTCGTGGTGGGCATGGCGCAGAACCCCTTCGTCCGGAAGGCGCGCAAGCTCCTCGATCAGAAGAGCGTGCCCTACCACTACCTCGAGTACGGCTCGTACCTGAACACCTGGCGGCGCCGTACGGCGCTGAAGATGTGGACCGGCTGGCCCACCTTCCCCATGGTGTTCCACGAGGGCGTGCTCATCGGCGGCTTCGCCGAGCTCCGGCGCCACGTGGACTCCGGCGCGATCCGCTGAACCGCGCGGCGTGCGCGCCCTCGCAGCGCGGCGCTCAATCGCTCGGAACCAGCCGCGCGAGCGTGCGCCGCGCCGCGGCCAGCTCGTCGGCGAGGGTCACGCGCTTGGCTTCCTCGATGCGCGCGTTCCGCCGGAGAAAGGCCCGCAAATGCACCGGGGCCATGCGTCCATCGCCTAGCGCATCCAAAAGCACGCCCAAGAGAAACTGCCCGTAACCCTCGCGGCTGGGCGACGCGCGGAGCCGGCGCACGACGCCCGCGAGGTCCGGCACGCCGCGGCCGAGGCGCAGGCTGAACCAGGCCGCCTGCGCGTCGAGGAGCGCGGCGTGGCGCGGGGAGACGCCGGCCGCCCCCCCCCCCGCGAAGCGCGCCCCCCCGCGCGGCCCCCCCCCCGCGGGGCGACCCC
>JBCCAW010000405.1:0-5509 GCA_039814655.1 Myxococcota bacterium
CGTGCAGCGCGTGCTGGAGCAGGCCAAGGCGGTCCCGTTGCCCGGCGACCGGCAGGTGCTTCACGTGCTCCCGCAGGAGTATCTGGTCGACGACCAGGACGGTATTCGCGAACCCGTGGGCATGAGCGGCGTCCGCCTCGAGGCGCGGGTGCACATGGTCACGGCGGCCACGACCTCCGTGGCGAACATCACCAAGTGCACCAGCCGCGTGGGCCTTCATGTGCCCGAGGTGGTGCTCCAGCCCCTGGCGAGCGCCGACGCGGTGCTCAGCGACGACGAGAAGGAGATCGGCGTCGCGCTCATCGACATCGGCGGCGGCACCACGGACCTCATCGTCTACGTGGACGGCGCCGTCGTGCACACGAGCGTGATCCCCATCGGCGGCCTGAACCTCACGAGCGACATCGCCACGGGCCTGAAGACGCCCATGGCCGAGGCCGAGCGCATCAAGATGAAGTACGGCTGCTCCGCGGCGGGCTTCGTCGACGCGGACGAGACCATCGAGGTGCCCTCCGTGGGCGGTCGGCCGCCGCGGACGCTTCCGCGGCAGGTGCTCTGCAACATCGTCGAGCCCCGCGTCGAGGAGATCTTCGCGGCCTGCCGCCACGTGCTGGCGCAGACCGGCTACGTGGAGATGCTCGCGAGCGGCGCGGTGATCACCGGCGGCACGACGCTGCTGGACGGCATGCCCGAGCACGCCGAGCAGATTCTCGACATGCAGGTGCGCCGGGGCGCGCCCACGGGCATCGGCGGGCTCATCGACGTGGTCCGGAGCCCGGCCTACGCGACGGCCGTGGGCCTCGTGAAGTACGGAGCCCGGCGCCTGCGCGAGCAGGACGAGGTGGAGCTGCCGGTCCCCGAGGACCTGCCGCTCATGCAGCCGGCGAGCCTCGGCGGCCGCATCGGAGCGTGGTTCCGCGAAGTGTTTTGAGGATGGTGCCGCGGCGGCGGGCGAACCGCGGCGGCACCCAACGTGATTTGGGCCTTCGGGCCCCCGGGAGGACAGAGTGGCGATCTCGATCGAATTCGCGGACGACGTAGAGCTTCAGGCCCGCATCAAGGTCGTGGGCGTGGGTGGGGGCGGCGGAAACGCGCTCAACACCATGATCGCGTCCGGCATGGCCGGCGTGGAGTTCATCGCGGCCAACACCGACGCGCAGGCCCTCGACTCGAACCTGGCGCCGCTGAAGATCCAGCTCGGTCCCCAGCTCACCAAGGGCCTCGGCGCCGGCGGCAACCCGGAGGTCGGACGCAAGTCCGCCCTCGAGGACGTGCAGCGCATCGCCGAGAGCCTCGGCGGCACGGACATGGTCTTCATCACCGCCGGCATGGGCGGCGGGACGGGGACCGGCGCGGCGCCGATCATCGCCCAGGTGGCCCGGGACCAGGGCGCGCTCACCGTGGGCGTCGTGACGACGCCCTTCATGTTCGAGGGGCGGCGCCGGTCCAAGCACGCGGTGCAGGGCTTCGAAGAGCTCCGGGACAGCGTGGACAGCATCATCACCATCCCGAACCAGAAGCTCCTGAGCCTCGGGGACGACGACCTGTCGATGCTCGATGCCTTCCAGCGCGCCGACGACGTGCTGCTCCAGGCCGTGCAGGGCATCAGCGACCTCATCACCACGCACGGCATGATCAACGTCGACTTCGCCGACGTGCGGACCATCATGAGCGCCCAGGGGCGCGCGCTGATGGGCACGGGCTGGGCCAAGGGCGAGCGCCGGGCCGAAGAGGCCGCGTCCATGGCCATTCAGTCGCCGCTCCTCGACGACGTGAGCGTCGAGGGCGCCCGGGGCATCCTCATCAACTTCACGGCGGGCCCGGACATGAAGCTCCGGGAGATCGACCAGGCCGCCAGCCTCATCCAGGAGGCGGCCCACGAGGACGCGGAGATCATCTTCGGCCTCGTCACGGACCCGGACATGCAGGAGGTCGTCAAGGTGACGGTCATCGCGACGGGCTTCGACGCGGCGCCGGAGGTGGACGCGGTGCGCCAGGTGGCCACCGGAGGCCGCCTGGCCGCCGAGCCAACCGTCGAGTCGCTCACGCGACAGGCCCTCGGGGGCCCGGCCCGGGCCTTCGGTGCCTCCGAGGCGCCGGTGCCGGCGCCTCGTCGCGCGCTGCGGAGCACGCCGCGCAAGAACGCCGTGCCCGGGCGGCCTTCCGTGCCTGCCGCGCCCCGCGCCTTCGGCGCGAGCGCGCTCCATGACGAGGCCGTGCTGGACATCCCGGCGTACCTCCGGCGCGGCACCAGCGTCGCGGACTGAGCGGCGCGCGCACCGAGTCGCACGGACCGAGCGGCGCGGGCCGATGGACCGGGCCGATGGACCCGGCCGATGGATTAGGGCCGCCGGACCAGCGGCAGCGGCAGACCGAGGCGCAGGTAGAGAATCGGCAGGAGGGCGCGGCTCAGCGTGCGCTCCTGCCGTTTGACTTCCCACAGGAGCTGCGCGCCGGCGCCGACGTCCCAGGAGAAGCGGCCATCGAAGAAGAGGCCGCGGTAGCCCGCGTTGACGCCGGGCATGAAAAAGACCTCGTCACGGAACTCGTAAAAAAGCTTCGCCGTGGCCAGCCGCGCGCGCAGATACCAGCCGAAGAGCGTGTCCGGCGCCACGGCCACGCGCAGTGCGAGGCCGCCGCCCGCACCCACGCCCCAGCGTTCGCCGCGGGCTTCCAGGTCCGCGAGGGCGCCGACGAAGAGGCTCGCCTCCGCGCCGATGCGGCGCCCGAGGCGGCAACCGAAGCTGGGGTTGAAGCCGGCGCCCACGAGCGCGGCCGCCGGCGCCGCGCTCACGTCGAGCAGGCAGCGGGCCGTGGCTTCGACCTCCCGGCGGCGCGAGCTCCTCAAGGGCGCGAGCCGCGGGGCGGGAGCCGTGGGCGGACGGAGCGCGGGCGTCTCGAGCGGGCTGCCGCTCGGCCAGGGGTCTCGCGGCGGCGCGGCGGGACCGCCCAGGGGAGTCGCTGGCCCTTGGGCCTCGGCTGGCGCCGAGCCTGCCCCAAGCGCGACCACGAACACGAGCGCGCACCACCGCACAGGCGAGTCGTAGCAGCCCCGGCGAAGGCCAGCTACGGCTCAGGACCCGAGGCCGTAGGTCTCGCGCTCGGCCTCGAGGTGCGCGAGGTACACCTCGAAGTCGGCGCCCCGCGGGAGCTCGCCGGCTTCGACGCCCGCCATGAGCGCCTTCATGAGGTCGCCGAGGCGCTTGCTCTTCGGGACGCCGAAGCGCTCGCTGATCACCTCACCGAGCCCCTTGGGCAACGCGGCGGGCTTCTCGTCCTCGGCGCGAAGCTCGCGGATGCGCTTGCCCAGCGAGCTGATGTTGCGCACGCCGCGGCGCCGCTTTTCCGGCCGCTTGGTCGTGATGTCCGCGCGGCCGAGGTCGAGGAGATCGCGAAGCCCGTCGCCCATCTGCTTGTAGAAGCGGCGCACCGCAGCGTCGGTCCAGCCCGGGTCGTAGGAGCTCGGCCGCAGGTGGTAGAGGATGAGAAAGTGCACGCGGTCCTTCAGCGCGCCCTCCAGGGCGAGGCGCCGGGCCGTCTTCCGCCGGAACATGCGCGCGCCGAGCTCCGCGTGGCCGTGAAAGGTCACGCGCCCGTCTTCGATCTTGCGGGTCTTCGGCTTGCCGATGTCGTGCAGGAGCGCGCCCCAGCGCACCTCGAGGCGCGGCACGGACTGCTTCACCACCTGCTTGGTGTGCTTCCAGACGTCCTTATGGCGCCATTCGCTATCACCGAGGTTCACCATGGCCTCGACCTCGGGGACGCACGCCGCGAAGAAGCCGAGGCGCTGGAGCGCGTCGAGGGCGGGCTCGGCGTTCTTCGACACCATCAGCGCGTCGAGGTCCGGGCGCAGCGCCTGCATGTCCGCGGCGCGCCAGTCCGGAGCGCGCGGGGTCGCGGGCGCCTCGCCGGCGCCTTCCGGGTCCGCTCCGACGGCCGCCGCGTAGCGCACCGCCGCCAGCGCCAGCCTGGGGTCCCCGGCCGCCGCGGTGCTGCTGGACACCGGCGCGGTGCTGGACTCCGCCGCGGGTGCCGTGGTGTGGCCTTCCGTCGGCGCCGCCGCGTCCACGTCGACGACGCGGCGCCGCGCCGGCTTCCGGACCTCGAGGTTTCGCTCCTCCATGCTCATCGTCGCCTCTCGCGTCGGCGCCAGGAGCGCCGGGCCCGTGCCGCGGGAGCCTAGAGATAGCAGGCTTGGGCCCCGGCGCGAGCCTACGCCGCATGTCCTACAGGTGTCGCGAAAAGCACGGGCCCACGTCGACTTCGCCGTACCTCGCATGGAGGGGTTCACAGGCTCCCGGAGGGCCTTAGACTGGGTGCATGACGCATCGCGTCACAAACCCCGTCGTGCTCCGAGACGGCACCGTCGCCGAGCTGCGCATGGTGCTCCCCACGGATGCTCCCACGCTGGTCGAGGGCTTCGCGGCGCTCTCCCTCGAGAGCCGCGCCGCCCGTTTTCTGGCGCCCCTTTCCCGTCTCAGCGCGCGGCAGATCGCGTACTTCACGGACGTCGACGGAGACGCTCACGTCGCCTTCGGCCTCGCCGTGCCGGATGCCACCCACCCGCACGGTCAGCGCGGCCTCGGCGTCGCACGCTATGTGCGCCTGCCCGACGACCGTGGCCTCGCGGAGGTCGCGGTGACGGTCCGCGACGACGCGCAAGGCCTCGGCGCGGGAACGGCGCTCTTCGAGGCGCTGGCGCGCCACGCGCGGGAGCACGGCGTGGACCGCTTCCTGGCCATCATGCGCGACGACAACGCGCGCATGCAGGCGCTCCTCGACCGCGTGGGGACGCCGAGCAAGCGAGAGCTCGAAGGGTCCGGCGTGGTGGCGATGACCTACACGCTCGGCGATCCGGCCGCGCGCTCGGGTCCGCGCCGCTCCACGCCGCCGGATGCCGCCGTCGCTTGAGCGCTGGTAGGGTCCGGCCTCGCCGCTCGTCTTTGCCGCTCACCCTCGCCATGCCCTGTTCCACGCGCCTCCTCGTCGCGGCGACGCTCCTCGCCGCGTGCGGCCCGTCCCTGCCGCCGCGCTACGTCGTGGAGGCCGACCTCGGCGCCTTCGCCTACCGGCGCTACCAGCGCGTGCTCGACGTGGAGGTGCCCGTCGTGGGCAACGCCGCCGAGGGGCATACGGCGACCTACGTGGCGCGACGTCGCGATGGCGCCGAGGTGGTCCTCGCGACGGCCTTCGTGACCGTGTACGCGAAGGCCGCGTCCCTCACGGCGGAGGTGCGCGAACGCCTCGAGGAACTGGCGAGCCTCGAGCTGCGCGCGGTGCGCCTGCGCCGTGCCAACCTATGGCGTCTCGAGGGCGACGCGACGCGATGGCTCCTCTGGGTGTCGGGCCGCCACCTGGTGAAGCTCGGCGGTCCGCCGGGAGAGCCCGTGCCGGACGCGCTCCTTCGTCGCTACCTCGCGCTCTACCCCAGCGACCTCGACGCGCAGGGGAGGGCCCGGCGTGGCGCCGCCTCCGCGGGGCCGAGCCAGGCCGAGGCCGCGGACGACGC
>JBCCAW010000002.1:0-42768 GCA_039814655.1 Myxococcota bacterium
AGTCCATGGAGGAACGCGAGGACGTGGTGATCGTGGGAGGCGGCCTCGGCGGCCTGTCCCTGGCCATGCGCCTCGCGGAGACCGGACGGCGCCGCGTACGCGTGCTCGAGCGGCGCCAGGCCTACTCCGAAGACCGCACCTTCAGCGCCTTCCACACCGGCGAGGACCACCTCTTCGCCCGCTGCGTCGCGCATCGCTGGGAGCGCTGGCGCGTCGTCGACGGCGCGCGGCAGGTGGAGCGGCACGCCCCGGCGCGCGCCTACGAGACCCTCTTCGGCATGGCGGTCTACGACACGGCCCAGGCCGCCCTCGCGGCGAGCCCGCGGGCCACGCTCGAGCTCGGCGTGAGCGTGCAGGCGCTCGTGCCGCGGAGCGAGGGCACGGACGTCGTGCTCGCCGACGGGCGCACGCTCTCGGCCCGGGACGTCATCGACGCGCGCCCCGCGAAGCTGCAAGAGACGCCGGAGACGCCGCGCTTCTGGCAGCATTTCGAAGGCTGGTTCGTAGAGACCGAGCGGCCGGCCTTCGAGCCCGGCGTGGCCACGCTGATGGACTTCCGCCCCTGCCGGGATGGCATCCACTTCGTCTACGTGCTGCCGTTCTCCGAGCATGAGGCGCTCGTGGAGGACACCTATTTCGACCAGCGCCGAAGCGGCAACTACGCACCGACGCTCGAGGCCGAGCTGGCCGGCGTCGGCCCCTACCGGGTGACGCGAACGGAGACGGGCTGCCTGCCCATGAGCACCGGTCGCCCCGCCGCCAGCCCGGGCCAGGTGGCGCGCCTAGGCCTCGGCGGCGCCGCCACGAAGCCGTCGACGGGCTACGCCTTCATGTTCACCCAGCGCCAGGCCACGGCCATGGCCCGGGCCCTCGACGCCGGCGAACGGCCCCGCACGCAGCCGCCGCGCTCGGCCTGGACGACGAGCCTCGACGACGTCTTCCTCAGCTATCTCCGGCGTCACCCGGAGCGAGGCCCGGCGCTTTTCCTGCGCATGTTCGAGCGCAACTCCGCCGACGTGGTGGCCCGCTTTCTCATGGAGCGGACCACGCGCGCCGAGGACGTGGCGCTGATGTTGACCATGCCCATCCCCAAGCTCGGGGCCGAATCGGCGCGCGCGCCGCTGCGCTGGGCCCGCGACGCCGGGCGGCGGGCCCTGTCGCGCGTGACGCCCTGACACGACTCACTCGCAGCGACTGGCCATCAACCCTCCCCTTTTGAAGACGTTTGGCGCCCGCATGGAAGCGGGGCTGGGTGCGATCGTGGACCGCGGGCTGAGCGGCCTGGGCCGCGTGGCCGGCGACGAGGACGGGCTCATGCCCCTCGGGCGTTCGCTCCCGCCGGTGGACGGCCCCGCCGAAGCCGCACGGCCCGACTGGGTCCAGGCGGACCCGGAACGCATCGACCGGGCGCTGAAGCGCGCCCTCGGACGCGAAGGCGGGGGCTGGTGCGTGGTCGACGCCAGCCGAACGATCGGTGAGCAGCCGCAGCGCTACGTGCTCGACGGCAAGAGCTGGGTGTGCTGGCGCGACGACGATGGGCACCCGCACCTCGCCCCCAACAGCTGCCCGCATATGGGCGCGGAGCTCCACTGCGCGAAGGTGGAGCGCGGCGAGCTCGTCTGCCCCTGGCACGGCCTCAAGCTGGGCAAGAAGGGCCGCGGGAGCTGGCAGCCCGTGCCCTGCCACGACGACGGCGTGCTCGTGTGGGCACGCATCCTGGGCCACGAGACGCCCACGAATGCGCCGCTGCTCTCGCCGCGCCCGTCGCCCTTCCTCGAGGGAACGATTCGCATGACCGGCCGCTGCGAAGCGCAGGACATCGTCGCGAACCGCCTCGACCCCTGGCACGGCGTTCACTACCACCCGCACTCCTTCGCGCGGCTCCGGCTCCTCGAGGCCACGGATGACGTGCTGACCGTGCGCGTGGCCTACAAGGTCGTCGGGCCGGTCTGCGTCGAGGTCGACTGCACCTTTCACAGCCCGCAGCGCCGGGCCATCGTGATGACCATCGTGCGCGGCGACGGCGCCGGAAGCGTCGTGGAGACCCACGCCACGCCGGTGCGGCCCGGCGAGACGGCGATGGTCGAGGCCACGCTGGCCAGCTCGGACCGCGAGGGCTTCCACCACGCCCTACGCATCGAGCGCATGGTGCGCCCCTTCGTCGAGAAGCGCGCCAAGCGCCTCTGGCAGGAAGACCTCGAGTACGCCGAGCGCCGCTACGCGCTCCGCCAGGGCGAAGCGAGCTGAGCGCTCGCGGCCGTCGGAACCGCTTCGCTTCGACGGGGGCCGGTCCATGGACCGTTGCGCCCGCCGTATGAGGAGGGCGGGCGTCCCGGTCTCACGCTGGGCGAACCCTGCCGCGCATGAAACACCAGGAGACGAAGACACGGGTGCTACTGGACGAGAGCGTCCTGCCCGTGCTGCTCGTGACCTATCCGGAAGACGGGGACGAAGAGGACCTCACGGCGCTCTTTGCAGCCTACCGGCGAATCGCCGCCGCCCATCCGCGCGTGGCCTACCTGGTCGACATGCGACGGCTGAACCCGCGGGAGCAAACGGCCGCGAAACGCCGGCACGCCGGCAGGCTCTACGCCGAGCACGCGGACGCGCTCGCGGTGAGCGCGGTCTGCGAGGCGCGGCTGGTGAGCAACTCGCTCGTTCGCGGCATCGTGGTCGCCTTCGACTGGATCAAGGGCGACCAACGCTGGCCCTGCCGTACCTTCACGGACCCGGAGGCGGCGCGCGCATGGATCGACGAGCAGCTCGCGGCCGCCGCCGCGTGACGCCGCAAAAGGCCGAGCCCCACCTTCCCGCCAACGGCGCAGCGCCTCGGCCGCCGCGGCGCAACGAATGCCTGCCGGTCCGCGCGACCGCAGAGGTCCACGCGGGGGCGGCTCAGCCGCCGATGGCGCGCCAGCCGAGCTCGACGCGGAGCGCCGGGGCGAAGCCGTAGGTCTCGAGCGTGTCCTCGAGGAACGCCTCGGCCTCGTCGCGGAGGTCCTGGCGGTCGATGTCGGCGGTCGCCGTCGCACCCAGCGTGTGCACCCACTCGAGAGCCACGCGAAGCACGACGTGCCGGCCCAGCACGAAGCGACCGCCAAAGGACACGTGCGCGGCGTGCAGCGTGGCAGAGACCGGAACCGGGTCCGCCCCGAGGCCCGCGGCCTGCGCCACCACGTCCTCGGTGGCGACGCGGCCGGACGCGGTGAGGCGCGTGTAGCCCACCATCAGCTCCGCCCGCTTGCCGAGGCGAAAGCCGGTCCCGAGGCGGAGCACGAAGGTGCGGTCGATGGCGTCCTCGACGCGCTCCGCGTCGCTCTCACCGTAGGCGCCGACGCCGACGAGCGCGCGGTTGATCGCGCCCAGGTAGGCCCGCGGCATGGTGCCCGCGCGGACGTCCAGGAGCAGCCGCCCCGGCGTCTCGAGCAGCACGCCCCCGCCCGCCGCCAGGGGAAAGGAGGTGCTGGCCGTGAGATCGAGAGCCCACCGCGAGGGCGCCTCGGCCGCGCGCTGGGCCAGCGCGCGCCCGGGGAGAAGGCCGAACACGACCAGAGCGAGGGCGAGCAATCGGTGGGTCATGCCCACCCATACGTCCGCAACGGAAATTTATTAGCTGACGGTACTAGCCGCCATCGAGAAACGCCTCGCCGGAGCATGCGAGAGGTAGGTGATCCACGGGGCCTCTCCGTTCAGACGACGGCGTTACGGCCCTGGAACCTCAGGGCGCGCGGGGCTTCGGCGAGGGTCGAGCCCTCAGGGGACGCGGTTGCGCGGGTCGCGAAGACCGCGCGGAACCAGCACCGGCGCCGCGAAGGCGTCCTGGATCCGCGGGCTCCCCGTGACGATGCTCGAGAGCGCCTCGCCGCGCTGGCGGCGCGCCACGAAGCCGCGCGTGACCAGGTAGCCGCCCTCGCCTTGCTCGTCCGCATAGAAGCGGAGCCCCAGGGGGTCGCCCTGCACCTCGATGATCCACTCCCGCGGTGACCGGGCCGTGAGCGCCGCCGCGTAAGGAACCATGGCGTCGTCGAGGACGGGAATGGCGACGGCAAGACCGGCCGCCGTTCGCGTGAACTCCACGGATCCGACGCTGAAGGCGTCGAGGTAGCGCCCGGCGAGGGCGTCGGTCACGGCGTCGACGGGAGCCAATGCCGGCGGTGCGTCGCCGGGCGCCGGTAGGTCCGCCAGCGCCTCGAGCGCCGCCGCGGCGGTCGCCCGGAAATCGTCGCCGAGGCCGTTGCTCAAGATGGCGACGGCCACGCGCTGCGCGGGCAGCACGTACCAGGTCGACGTGTGCGTGAGCGTGTTGCCCCCGTGGCTCCACACCGCGACATCCGGGTAAAAGCCGCTCGGGAGCGTGAGCCCCCGGTCGACGACGACGCCGTAGCCGTAGCTCGTCCGGTCCGTGTCCGGGCTGGCGGCCACATGGGGCGTCGTGATGGCCTCGCGGCGCGCGTCGGAGAGCACCGCCGGGTCGCCGTCGACGAGGAAGGCTGCGAGGCGCATCTGGTCGCTCGGCGTCGACCACACGAGGCCCGCCGGACGGATCCAGGCGTCCTCCCAGGTCGCCTCGAGCTGCACGGGCCCGATGGCGCCCACGGCTCGTACCGTGCCCACGCCCGAGGCGTGGTTAGCGTCCACGTCCGCTCGCCGGGCCACGCTCCGCGTCATGCCGAGCGGCGCGAAGAGGTCATCTTCCACTCCGTCCGCCCAGGGCACCTCACTCGCGCGCTCGGCGAGCCAGCCCGCGAGGGCGAAGTTCGGGTTGCTGTAGTTCCAGAAGAGCCCCGGCGGGTTCATGGCGAAGAGCGCCGCGCCGAGGTCCTCCACCGTGACGCGCTCGAGCTCCCCGTCCGTGGTGCTCGCGGGGAAGGTGCCCGTGTAGTCGACGAGGCCGCTCTGCATGGTGAGCAGCTGGTGCGGCGTGACCTCGAGAGCGAGTTCGGCCTCGGGCAGCCTCAGCTCCGGGGCGAGCTCCCGGAGCGGCGCCTCGAGGTCGAGGCCGGTGGCCTCGGCGCGCTGAAGCAGGTGCGCGGCGGTGATCTTCTTCGTGTCCGAGCCGATCATGAAGAGCGTGTCTTCGTCCGGCGCTCGTCCCTCGAGGCTCACGGTCGTCCCGAGGCCGAAGAGGTGCTCGACCTGGTCGTCGCGCCAGACGGCGACGGACACGCAGCTCGCCAGGTTGCGGCGAAGGTCCGCCTCCGCGGCGGCGACGATGGGCCGAATCTCCGGCGCGTGGGCCGAGCCGGCGTCGCTGCCTCCATCGAGGCTGCCGAGGTCCAGCACGGTGGCCGCGTCATCCCCGCAGGCCGCGAGGAGGACGCCGAGGAGCGTGAGCTTCAGCCGCATGCGAGCACTATGGCGGGGCTTTTTCGCCCTCGCTACGTGCGGCGCCGCGCATCAGCGGCAGGGGTGGGCGTCGGCGCCCCGGGCCGCGAACTCCTCCGCCGAGAAGCTCGCGCGTCTCGGCCGGGTGGCGTTGGCCTCGAGAAAGTCGACGCGCCCCGCGTGAACGCGCATGCGCCAGCTGTGCATCGCGCGCGGCTGGGCCTCGAGCGCGTCGCTGGCGAGCACGGCGAGGTTCGCGCCCCCGTCCGGGCAGCGCAGCGACCGAAAGCGGATCACCTCGACGCCAAGCTCCCGGGCACGCCGGCCGATGCGCTGTGCCGTCGCGTAGTCGCCGGGACGCTCGAGTGCGTCGCGCAGCGGGTCGAAGAACGACGCGGTCGTATCGAGCGCCGCCTCCGTCGCGTAGACGAAGACGAAGGAGGTCTTGTCGACGACCGGCATGGCGAAGCCCTCCGCATGGCTCCCGAAGAGCAGGGCGTAGAAGGCGGTCTCGGCGAGCGCCGTCTCGAGGCGCTCCGAGCCATAGAAGATGCCGCGCTGGTCTTCGGTGCCGTAGCGCGATCCATGGCGAAGCGGCGGATAGCGAAAGGGCGTCGAGAGCAGGTAGTGGCGATGCTCCGGCAGACGCCCGGGCTTGGTGCCTTCGAGGAGCTCCTCGAGCACGCGCTGCTCCTCGAGGTCGTCGACGAGCTCCATGGTCGCGACCTGCGATTGGGACTCGACCACGCGCACCCCCGTTCCCGCGAGCGGCGCCGGCACGGGGAGCGCCGGCGGAGGCTCGGTCCCGCTCACGTGCGCGCGCGCATCGCGTCCAGGTAGCGGAGCGTCCCCGTGAGTCCTTCGACCTGCTGCACGAGTTCGACGGGCCGCGCGCCGAGGTAGGCATTGTCCGTGGCCATCCAACGCCGAGGCCCATCGCCGGAGCCGACGATCCCGACGAGCGACCGGTAGACCCGAATCAAGAGCAGCGCGAGCTCGCGGGCTTTGGCCCGCGCGAGGGGTCGCTCGTCGAGGCGCGACACGGTCGACGGGGACACGCCGAGCACCCGCGCCAGCTCGGCGTCGTTCAAGCCCAGCCGCTTGGCCGCGCGGCGCACGGCCTTCGTGACCACTTCGGCCTCGTCGGGACCCGGCACCTCGGCGCGCTGCACGACGCGTGATGTCATGGGGTCATGTTACGGACGGATCCGGTCCTCTGCAATGCAACGGTGCGTCAGTTTCACATGCACGCGCGCGGTAGTCATCCGTCTTGCCGGGGAAGCGTTCCTCCCCGAGCGTGTTGGCCCGTGCACATGCTCTGGTTTCGCGCCGTGGCGCTCTTCGCCTGCTCCGTCTTAATCGGCTGTGCCGCCGCCGGGCCTACGACGCTCGAGGCCGCGCTGGGAGAGCGCGGCGTCGACGTCGCCGCGCTCTTTGCCGCGCCGACGGCGGCCGAGCTCGACGCGGTGCGCGCGGACTGGGCCGGGCGCGATCTCGCCCCGCGGGACGTCGAGGTGCTTCACGAGGAGACGCTGTCCGACGGCCGCCGGCTGCTCATCGTGGGCCACGGCGTCCACGGCGCACGGCACGTCGGCGCCCTGATCGCACCGGCCCGGGACGCGCCCAGCCCGCCCGGAGGCTTTCCCCTGGCGCTTTCGCTCATCGGCTTCGGGCCGCCCTTCGAGGTCACGGTCACGGACCCGCCGCCGCAGGGAGACGACGCGGCCCCGGTCATCGCCCTGCTCCCGGCCTTCCGCGGCCACACGATGATCCGCGGCGACCAGCGCTTCGAAGCCGGGGGCGCCCGCTACGACCAGTGCGACGGAGGCAGCGACGACGCGCTCGCCTTCGCCCAGGTGGCCGCCACCCTCGAGCCGCGCGCGCGTACGGACCGAATCGTGAGCGTCGGCGGAAGCCGCGGCGGCAACGTCTCACTGATCCTCGGCGCCCGGGACCCGCGCGTCGTCGCCGTCGCCAGCCTCGCCGGACCCACGAGCTATCTGCGTCGCGACTGGCTCGACCATCCGAACCTCCGAACGCTCTACGAGGAGTGGTTCGTGCGCGGCCTGCTCGAAGGAACGAGCGACCTGGCGGAGGCACGGCGGCGCATGATCGCCTGCTCACCGACCTTGTTCGTCGCCGACCTGCCCCCGACGCAGCTCCACCACGGCACCGGCGACCTCCAGGTCCCCGTGGACACGGTGGACGCGCTCGAGGTCGCCTGGAACCGCGAGCGAACGGACGCGGACACGTCCCTCGAGGTCTTCCGCTACCCGGACGAAGGCCACGCCCTCGCCGAGAGCCTCGACCTGATCAACCCGCGCATCAGCGCCTTCCTGGCGCCGCTCCTCACCGGCGACTGAACGCTTACTTTCGCGCCTCGGAGATCCGCAGCGTAGTGTGCGCGCATGCAGGGGTGTAAGCGAGTCGCTCTGGTCGTGCTCATGGCCGGCTGCGGGAACGGAGACGGCGGGGCCCTCGACGGCGGGGCCGCTGGCGACCCCCTCGAGTGTTTCGAGACGCGCGAGGGCATCGCCGTCATCGAAGGCGAGCAGCTCCCCTTCGTGGACGAGTGGCGCGTAGGCCGCGACGCCGACGCCAGCGGCGGCGCCTACCTCGAGTGGTCCGCGGACTCGCACAACAACGACACCAGCTTCGGTCGCTTCGAGCTCACCCTGCGCCTCGCGAATGCCGGAACCTACGTGCTCGACATTCACACGCGCATCGGCCGCGGTGACAACCCCACCGAGCACAACGATCTCTGGATGCAGATCGCCGACGCCGGCGCCTTCTACGGCCGGCGCGACCGGGACGGCGCCGAGAGCCGCGTGCTGCCGCGCCCGCTCTGCATGGATGACGACGCCCTCGCCGCCCAGGAGGCGGAGGAGGGTGTAGGCGAGGTCCGTTGCCCCGAGGGCTCGAGCCGCGACGGCTACTTCAAGGTGTACTCGAGCGGCGCCCGGGACTGGCGCTGGTCGGCCCGCACCTCCGACAACGACGCGCACACGCTCGTCGTCCGCGTCGACGCGCCCGGTGATGTGACGCTCCAGCTCGCGGCGCGCGCGGACTTCATGCAGGTCGACCGCCTCGTCTTTTACGAAGAGGGCGTCGACCGTGACCTCGCGCGAGACCTCACCCGCGCCAGCACGCCCTGCCGCTGAGCCGCGACGCGAGCCCCGAGTCGCCCCGGGGCATGCCGGGCATCGCGCGGAAGCCACCGCGCCCTGCGTTCAGCGAAGGCGGCGGCGGCGGAAGACGACGAGGGCGAAGAGGCCGAGGCTCACGGCCATGGCGCCCGCCGGCGGGCTCTTCGAGCCGGCCACGTGGCAGCCGCAGCCGCCGCTCGATGCCATCTCGGGCATGTCGTCGCCACCGTCCGCCGGCGGCATCTCCATGTCGAGCGGGGCCATGCCCATGTCCTCGTCCATCGGGCCCATGTCGGCGGGCCCCATGTCCTCGTCCATCGGACCCATATCGGCGGGGGGCGGCGGCGCCACGAGCACGTTCACCGTCGTATCCGCCGTGTCGCTGCCGACTCCGTCGCTCACCGTGAGCCGGTAGGCGAAGAGCGTCGCCTCCAGCACCTCCGGCGCCAGGAAGCTGGCCAGAGGCGCGTCGCTCGCGTCGAGGGCCGGTGCGTCCTCGAGCGGCGTCCAGGCGAAGGTCAGCACGTCCCCGTCGGGGTCCGAGCTGCCGCTGCCGTCGAGCACCGCCGTCTCGCCGCCGAAGACCTCCTGGGGCGGACCCGGGTCCGCCGTGGGCGCGCCCGCGCAGTCGCTCCCGTCGCCCACGTAGGCCGGGAAGCTCGGTCCGGTCACGCCGCTCACCGTCAGATCGTCGATCTCCCAGCCCGGCGCGCCGCGGGCCTGGTCCGTGCCCACGCGGAAGCGGAGCTGCACGGTCTCGCCGGCGAGCACGCTCCCGAAGTCGAGCACCACCGCGTCCGCTTCCGGCGCCGACGGGTTGGTGCCGCTGAAGGCGCGCCGGTCGGAGAGCGGGTTGTCCGCGCGGTCCGAGAGCTGCCCGTCGTAGCCCGGCTCGAGCACGCCGGGGATCTCGACGTCGTTCCAGGTCGCCCCGCCGTCGCGGCTCACCTCGATGACGCCGCCGTCCCAGTAGACGACCTCATCGTCGAAGTCCGCCTCGAACTCGTAGCGGTGCGTGAAGGAAAAGACGAAGCTCTCGGTGGCCGAGACCTCCATGGGCGGCAGCACCACCGCCGTGTCCGTGATGCCCGGCGCGTCCAGGGCTCGGAGCACGCCGTTGGCCGGCTCGGCCTCGCTCGGCACCACGGCCCACACGCCCGTGGTCCGCCCGTCCAGGCTCGACTCCGCGAACCAGGGCGGCTCCACCTCGAAGTCCGCATCGTCGCGAAGGCCGAGGTCCGCGCTCACGGCGAGCTCGAGGGTCGTCTCGACGGTGTCGCAGAGCGAGTCGTTCAAAAGCGACGCCCGCACCTCGAGGGGCGCGCCCGGGTCCGCCGGGTCGCCCACGAGGCGCACGGGCAGCAGCAGCTCCCGCGCCTCGCCGCGGGCCATGGGCGAAAGGGCGACGTTGCCCTCGCCGGAGGGGTCGAAGAGCAGACGCAGCGCCGGGTCGGACACCTCGACGTGGAGCGTCGCCGCTTCGAGGGGCAGGATGCCGAAGTTTCGGAGCTGCACGCGGAGCTCGCCGTCTTCGCCCACGTCGAGCACATCGTCGGCGTCGCAGCGCGTCCCGGGCCCGTCCAGGGCGAACTCCAAGGACTCGATGCGCGCGCTCGGCGAGAGCTCGAAGTCCTCGACCACACCCGAATGGTCGTTCGAGAACCGCGCCGGGCTCACGGCGCAGGTGCCCGCGCCGCGGCCGGCGAAGGCCAGAGCGATGACCCGCGCGTCCTCGACGTCGTTTTCGAGGGCCGCCAGCACGATGCCGTCCCGCTGCTCGGTGTAGGTGGGGTTCTCCGGCGCGAGCTGCATGCCCGTCACCACGTAGGACATCATGCGCCGCTTGGCCTCAGCGAAGTCGTAGGGCGCCGCGGGCTCGCGGGAGCGGTCCACGAGGGCCCAGGTCGCGTCGAACATCATGGACGCCCAGATCTCGCCGGAGTTGTGCACCTGCGCGTTGTTGGCCGAGCCGCCGCCGAGGGGATGCTCCGTGGGCAGCGCCTCGCCCTGGCTGATGTGCCGGAAGCTCAGCGCGTTGAAGGCCGGGTCGTCCGAGTAGGGCACGCGGCGCACGCCGAAGTAGACCGGCGTTCGGCCGCTCAGGGCAAAGCTGCCCGCCGGGTAGGGCTCCCCGCGCACATCGTCCTCGTTCAAAAACGAGAGCAGGGCCATGTAGTCGCCCCAGCCTTCGCCCATGCCGCCGCACTGGTTGTTGCCGCAGCGCACGAGGCGGTTGTGAATGTAGTGGCCCCACTCGTGGGCGATGATCTGGTTGTCGAGGGACCCGGAGAGGTTGTTCACCGCCGAGAGGCGCATCTGCACCTCGTCGCCCTCGGCGTCCGCGAGGCGGCCGCCGTTGCCCTGGCTGACCATGGTGGCCGGGATGGTGACGGACGGGTCCTCATCGCCGCCGAGCGTCGTCGGTCCGCCGCCGCGGTTGTTCATGATGATGACGCCGACGGCTCCCTGGGCCTGCGCGTTCCGCACCTTGACGATGAAGTTGCAGCCGCCGCGGTCGATGAGCGCGATGGTGCCCGAGAGGTCGTTGGTGATCGGCTCGCAGCCGTCGCGCGTCGATCCCGTCCCGTCGTCGACGAGGCGCGAGGGCGCGGTCACGTCGTAGGTGCTCGGGCCGAAGTTCGAGGCGCTCGAGGTGAAGAAGGCGCCGTCGAGACGCACGAAGCGCGAGCCCGTGTCCCAGAGGAACATCTGCATGCGCGGCGAGTTCCCGTCCGCCGGCGTCGCCATGTTGGCGTTGTTGCGCCCGCCGGAGTCGAAGCCCTCGGCGTTGATGCGGTCGCCGTCTTCGCCGCCGCGGCCGAAGTTGTCCTGCTGGGCGTTGCCCGCCGCCTCGTCGAAGCCGACGTCGTAGAAGGCGTCGTGGAGCCAGTTGATCACGTAGAAGAGGTTCGTGATGCCGGCCTGGTACTGCGTGTCGTTGGCCGTGGGGTCCGCCTCCGGATCCCAGACGTGCGCGAACACGCCGGGCTGCGTCACCTGGGCCCGAAGGTCGCCGGCGCTGAAGCCGCTCGGCGCCGTGCGGTCCGCGTAGGCGTCGACGTTGTTGCCCGTCGTCTCCGTCGCCCCGTCGGGCAGCCAGGGGTCGCCCATGCCCGCCGGATTCGTGTTGAGCCCCTCCACGAGGAAGGTGTCCTGCGTCGTGAACGCCGGCCGCGGGCTGTCCACCACCGGCGGGTCGAGGGGCGTGGTGTCGCCGTAGGCGCCGTCGAAGGGCTGACCGCCAAAGGGATGGCCGCCCGGCTGCGCGTAGACGAGGTAGCTGAAGGTCTCGTCCTGCGTGAGCGAGCGGCGGAGGAGCGGCGCGCCATCCTCGGCGCTCACCACCGTGGCGACCAGCTCCGAGCTTCCCTGCCCGTCGGGGATCCACAGCTCGGCGTAGTAGGCCGGCACGAGACGACGGGGCAGCGGGTAGAGCACGGGCCGGCTTCGCACCGGGCCCTCGAGGGCGTAGCCGGCGTTGCGCCCGGCCGGCGCCAGGGCGAAGTCCCGGTAGCCGTCGCGACGCTGCACGCCCGGGGCAACCGCGCCGGGCACCACCGCGCCGCCGAGGTGGTCGGCGAGCGCGTGCGCGATGGCCTGACGCTCGCTCAGCGCGAAGCCCGGCGCCGCCGTCGGCACCGCCGCATGGAGCGCGCCGCCCGCACCCACCAGCGCGCCGGCCGCATCGAGCAGCAAGGTCATGCGCGACCCGTGCACGGGCAGGCCCTGTGCGCGCTGCTCGAAGACCACCACGTGGCCGCCGGACGGCGTCCGCCGCGCCAGCTTCACGCGCGCCGTCTGCAGCGCGCGGGGGCCAAGCCCGTAGGTCGGCGCGAGCGCGCGCAGCAGCTCTGACGCGCGCCCTTCGGCGCTCCAGGGGCCCACGGCCGGCGGGAGCGCGCCGGGCGCGGCCACGAGCAGCGTCGGCGCACCGCGACGCAGGTCCCGAGAGAGCACCGAGAGGCCCGCCGGTGGCGCGAGCTGCTGTCCCTGCGTGGGGAGGGCCTGAGCGTAGGCATCGAAGGCCGGGGCCCGAAGCTGGGCGGCAGCCGGCGCGGGCGCCAGCGCGGCCGCGAGGCCCACGAGCATCGCGCTCGCGCGGGCGAGGGAGTTACAGCGCATATCCCGGTAGCTTAGGGCAACCGAAGCGCTCGGCGCGGCGAGCATCGTTGCGTTTTCCGTTACAGGCCGTGCGCGCGGGAGCTTTCCCGGGAAGATCCGGCTCATAACGGCGTCCGCGCGGCGCCGCTCTTGTGAGTACCCTCAGGCGAGGACGCGGCGGAGCGCCGCTTTCGTCGCGTCGAAGGCCGCCGTTTCGTCGCGGCCCTGGCGCAAGAACCCCTCGATGGCGTCCAAACGCGCGAGCGCCGCGTCGAGGGCCGGGTCGCTACCGGCGGCGTAGGCACCGAGGGAAACCAGGTCGCGCTTGGCCTCGTAGGCCGCGAGGTGCGCCCGGAGCGTGGCGGCGTCTGCGAGATGCTCGGCGCTGACGACCTGGTCCATCACGCGCGAGAGGCTCGCCAGCACATCCACGGCCGGCCAGCGCCCGCGCGCGCCGAGGGCCCGGTCGAGCACGACGTGCCCGTCGAGAATGCCGCGCACCTCGTCGGCCACGGGCTCCTCCATGTCGCCGCCTTCGAGGAGCACGGTGTAGAAGGCCGTGATCGACCCCTCCGGGCTCGTGCCGCTCCGCTCGAGGAGCGCCGGCAGCGCGGCGAACACGCTCGGCGGGTAGCCACGACGCGCCGGAGGCTCCCCGGCGGCCAAGCCCACCTCGCGGCCCGCGCGTGCAAAACGCGTGACGCTGTCCATGAGCAGCACGACGCGCTTGCCCTGGGCGCGGAAGTACTCGGCGACGCTCGTGGCGACCCAGGCGCTCTTCAAGCGCACCAAGGCCGGCGCGTCGCTCGTGGCGCAGACGACCACGCTCCGGCGCCGGCCCGCGTCGCCGAGGCTGTCCTCGAGAAACTCCCGCACCTCCCGGCCGCGTTCGCCGATCAGGCACACCACGAACACGTCGGCTTCGGCGAAGCGCGCGATCTGCCCGAGCAGCGTGCTCTTGCCGACGCCGGAGCCGGCGAAGAGGCCCACGCGCTGCCCCTCACCCACGGTCAGGAGCCCGTCGAGCACGCGCACGCCGAGGCTCAGCGGCCGCGTGATCCGCGGGCGCGTGAGCGGCGCCGGGGGCGGGCGCATCACGGGCCACGGGTCCCCTTCGAGGGCCGGGCCGCCGTCCACGGGCCGGCCGAGGCCGTCGAGCACGCGGCCGAGGAGCGCAGGGGACGCGCGCACGCTTAGCGCCTCCGCCGCCGGGCGCACGGGATCGTCGGGCCCCAGGCCCTCCGCTTCGCCGAGGGGCAGGAGCAGCACCTCGTCGCCCTCGAAGCCGACCACCTCGGCGCGGAGCGGCGCCGGGCCCGGCCCGACCTCGACCACCTGGCCCACGCGTCCGCCGGGCAGCACGGCGCGGAGCGCGAGACCGACGAGGGAGGTCACCCGGCCCTGGACCCCGACGGTGCCGACGCCGGAGAGGCGCCGGCTGAGCGCGTCGGCGTCCATCAGTCGAAGAGCCGCTTGAGCTTGTCCAGAAAGCCCGCCTGCTGCGGCATGGAGTCCTCGCCGAGCTCCGCGGCGAGCTCTTCGATGAGCTTGCGCTGCTTCTTCGTCACCTTGGCCGGCACCTCGACCAGAATGGTGACGAGCTGGTCGCCCTTGCCCATGCCGCCGTACACGGGGATGCCCTTGCCGCGCAGGCGGAAGACCTTGCCGGACTGGGTGCCCGGCGGGAGCTTCATCTGCACCTTGGCCTCGAGCGTCGGCACCTCGAGCGTCGCGCCGAGCACCGCCTGCGGGAAGGAGACGGGGACCGTGCAGAGCACGTCGGCCCCCTCCCGGCCAAAGAGCTCGTGGGGCGCGACGCGCACGGTCACGTGCAGGTCGCCGGCGCCGGAGGCCGTCGCCTCGCCGGCGCCCCGGAGCGTGCGCACGGCACCATCCTCGACGCCGGCCGGGAGACGTACCTCGAGGCTCTCGCGCTGGGCGTTGATGCCCCGGCCCTCGCATTGGGCGCAGGGCAGGTGAATCTTGGTGCCCAAGCCGTTGCAGGCGGCGCAGCTCCGGTACCCTCCGAGGAAGCCGCGCTGCGAGCGCACCTCGCCGCGCCCTTTGCATACCGGGCACTCACTCACCTTGGTACCCGGCGCGGCGCCGCTCCCCTTGCAGGAGACGCAGGGCGCCGGGCGCTCGATCTCGACGTGTTTGGTGACGCCGAGCGCCGCCTCGACGAAGCTCACCTTGAGCTCGTAGGTCAGGTCCCGGCCGCTCCGGCGCCGGCGCCGGCCGCCGAAGACCTCGCCGAAGAGCCCATCGAGGATCTCGCCGAGGCCGCCAAGGTCCGCGGGGTCGAAGCCCGCAGACCCATCGCCACCAAAGGCCGCGTGCCCCAGACGGTCATAGCGGCGTCGCTGCTCCGAGTCGGAGAGCACGCGGTAGGCCTCGCTGGCCTCCTTGAAGGACTCCTCGGCGGCCGGGTCGCCGGGGTTTCGGTCCGGGTGGAGCTCCCTCGCCAGGCGCCGATAGGCCTTCTTCAGCTCGTCCGGCGGGGCGTCGCGGGGGACGCCGAGAACCTCGTAATAGTCGCGCTTTGCCACGGAGGCGTGGAGCATAGCGTCGCCGCGCGGTGGCGCCGCTGCCTTCGCGCCTGCCTGGAAATTTTTTCTCAGCTCCGCACCGAGTTCCGCCGCAAGAGGCGCCCCGCCGCTCCAGGGCCGGGGCCCCCGCCGGCGTGAAGGAACCGAAATCATGAATGAAACACGCCACCGCGGCGGTCCTTGGCGGGGGGAACGGGCCTTGCACGGAGGTCACCTGCCCATGCTGCGCCGTCTCCCACGCACCAAACTGCAGGCCGCTCCGCGCAGCGATTCGGCTGGTAACCGCGCCGTGGGTGACTGCGCCGTGGGTGACTGCGCCGTGGGTGACCGTGCCGTTCGCGGCGGCGTCCCGCCGCAAGTGCGCCGAAGCGCGCCCGGTCCCGCGCGCCGGGCGCGCCGGCAGGGTGGCTTTTCGCTCATCGAGCTGATGGTGGTGCTGCTCATCATCATCACCGCCGTCGGCCTCGCGGCGCCGACCATCCGCGACGCGCTCGCGTCGAACCGGCAGCAGGAGCTGGCGCTGGCCATCGTGCGCATCGCCCGTGAGGCGCGCGCCCAGGCCGCATCGACGGGCCGGGCGCACCTGCTCGAGTTCAACGCGGCGGGCGCCGCGGGTCGGGGGCAGTTCTTTCTCTGGCGCGGCACGACCAACGTGTGCCGGAACAACGATTGGGCGGTGATTCGCGCGCCCCTCGACTGCGCCGCGAACCCCAACTGCCGCGACATCGTCGACTCCGAGGACATCGAGGCCGGCAGCTCCATGCGCCTCCAGCTCGCAGCCTCCATCGCCGGCGGCGGCACCTTTTGCTACGAGCCCACGGGGGGGATGCTCTGGCCCATCGGCGGCCTGATCAACTTCACGGCGCTGAATCCCGGCGGCGGCGCCGTGACCATGCAGGTGCAGATGCAGGACACGGACGGGACGCCCGTGGGCGTGAACCGAAACGTGGTCTTCCCCATCGGCGGCGACGCGAGGATCCAGCGATGAGGCGCCGGCTTCGGAGCGCATCCGCACGGCGCGGCGGGTTCACCATCATCGAGGTAATGATGGCCATCACGGTGCTCGCCATCGGCGCCGTCGGTCTCATGGGCCTCGTGCAGGCCACGGTGCGCGGCAACCAGCAGGGGCGACGCATCACGACGGCCACGCAGGTCGCGCGCACCTGGCTCGAGCGCGTGCGTACGGACACCATCGGCTGGACCACCAACACGCCCGGGGGCACGGCGACGACCTGCTACCTGCAGAACGCGCCGGCCGTGGCCGTGGGTGCCTCGTCGGGCTGGTTCGTGCCCCAGCCCGGTGGCGCCAACTGCGTCGACGTGGGCGGGCTCCCGGCGGCCTCCGAGGTGGGCATCGCCGCCGGCGCGGCCTGGACCGGCGCGGACGCGGTGAACTCCTCCGGCATCGGCAACCAGGCCCGCTACTGCACGCTGCTTCGCGTCACCTGGGTCGTCGCCGGCGAGATGCTTCGCGCCGACGTGCGCACCTGGTGGGACGACAGCAGCGAGGCGCAGCTCGCGCCGAACTGCGGCCTCGGCAACGAGGCGGACATCGTGGCCGAGCTCGACGGCCCCATCGAAGACACGACGCTGCGCTCCGTGGAGACCTCCACGCTCGTGCGCTGGAGGCAGCAATGAACGCGCATCGCACGCGGCCGGCGCGCCGAGGAGGCGGCCGGCGCGAGGCTGGCTTCACGCTGCTCGAGCTCATGACGGCGCTCGTGGCCGGGCTCGTGGCGGTCACGGCGACCTATCTCATCAGCGCCGAGACCTCGCGCCACTTCAACGAGCAGGCCCGCGTCGCGCAAACGCAGACCAGCGTGCGCATGGCCATGGAGCAGCTCCGCCGGGACATTGCTCGCGCGGGCTTCTTCGGTACGCCGAACACGCAGACCGAGCAGCGCTGCGTGAACGCGGCCTTCAACTACGGCGCCCTCGCCTACCAGGACGGCGCAGGCACGGCCGCGCTTCCCCTCGCGGGCGTCAACAACGTCGAAGCCGACCAGCTCACGCTCGTCGGCAACTACGCGACGAGCGACGGCTACCTCGCGCGCCCCGCCGGCGCCGCGAACAACGCGGTCATCGTCCAGGAAGGCTGGCAGGCCTTCCGGCGGAGCTTCGGGGCCCCGGAGATCCCCGCCGGCGGCGCCGGGTTCACGGCCAACGCCTACGACCCGAACTTCTTCCAGGCGGTCTTCAGCCAGGACAACCAGCTCCATATCGAGACCACCGCGGGCAACCACTTCTTCGTGGCCATCCAGGGCAGCACCGGGGTGAACCGGCAGGTGGCCTTCGCGCCGGGGACGCCGCCCAACCCGGACTGCGGCGACCTCACGGGGTCCACGGTCGCGCCGCTCTCGCGCATTCGCTACCGCGTGCTGGACCCGGCGGCGGACGCGCGCTTCGCCGCCCTCGTGAACCCGACGGATGCGGCCCGCGGCATCACCAACTCGGTGCTCATCCGCGAGCAGATTCAGTTCAACGGCGCGGACACGGTGGTCCCGGGCACCGAGCGCGTCATTCTCGAGTACGTCGCCAACTTCTCGCTCACCTTCGTCGTCGACAACCGGGCGCCGCCCTTCGCTGGGCCGCCCAACCTGGTGCTCCTCGACGACACGCAGGGCGCCCAGGCCTTCCTCGCCGCCAACCCGGAGCGCGTGCGCTCGGTCATCGTGGATCTCAGCGCGCGCACGCCGGACGCGGACCCGGGCTTCCGGCCCCTCGCGGGCAACCGTGACCCGGCCGCCAACGGGCCACTCACGCGCTACCGGGTCATTCCCAACCTCGACGCCGCCGCCCGCGTCCGCAGCATCCGGAGCGAAATCTTTCTCCCGAACGTCGCTCCCTGATCCCCGGCTTTTTCGTCATGCGTACTTCCCCGACCCATCGCTCCATTCGCTCTCGTCGCCAGCAGCGCGTTGCCCGCCAACAGGGCGCCGCCATGCTCGTCGTGATGCTCGTGCTCCTCATGGGCACGGCCACGGGAATCTACGCGGCGCACCAGACCACCTTCGAGATTCGCGCGGCCGGGCATCTCCGCCAGGCCATGCAGACCGAATACGTGGGGCTCACCGGGGCGGCGGCGGCGCTGGGGTGGACGGACCAGTTCCGGGCGAGCGGACTCAACCAAGCCATGGAGCGGACGACGCAGCTGCAGGGGGGCGCGCCGGCGCTCGACCTCGCGCCCTTCGAGCCGCCCATGCTGCCGGGCAAGCGGGCCTACCGGCTCTACGCCGGTGACTTCGCGCTGGCCTTCCAGGGCACCATCACGGACCCGGACGCATCGGCGGCGGCGCTCGGCGCGCACACGCCCTACGTGCCCACGCACACCGTGGACGTCTACGACGACTACCGGACCACGCGGCCCGTGCCCGGCGCACCGGCCGACGGCCGGGCAGAGCTCGTCTACCTGAACGCCACCTACACGGCGCGCGGGCGCTCCGGCGTGCCGGGGCTCGCGGCCAACGTCGGCCCCGACGGCCGGCCCTTCTTCGAGGTGTCGAGCGATTCCCGCGCCTACGGGCGCTCCGGACCCATGGGCCTCTGAGGCGGATTGTCATGAACGGACTCACCCAACACACGACCCGCCTGCTCGCAGCCCTCGGCCTCGCGCTCGCTTCGGCCAGCGTGGCGCCGACGCCGGCGGCGGCGCAGAACGACATCCGGGACATCCCGCCGCTGGTCACGCTCCTCGTCGACACGTCGAGCTCCATGCAGCGCCTCGGCGCCTGCGAGTGCGACACGTCGACGGATCCGGCGTGCCGGGGCTGCCTCCCGGAGTGCACCACGGGCACGCCGGAGCGGAACCGCTGGTGGACCGTCGTCGAGGCGCTGACGGGCACCTTCGCCGACTTCAGCTGCTCCGTCGAAGACCGGGACGCGCCTTCCTACGCTGGCGAGCCCGACTACACGGACCCGATCCCGCACGTGCGCGCCGGCGGCATCGCGTGCCTGTCGAACTCGGACTGCCCCGGCGCGCTCACCTGCCTGAGCGACGGCGCAACGCAGGGTCTCTGCCAGGAAGAGGACGGCATTCTGGACATCTACCGCGAGCGCGTTCGCTTCGGGTTCATGACCTTCGACACCGGGGACACCTTCCTCAGCGGTCCGGGCATCAACATCGAGAACGAGCTCGTGACGCGCGCCCTTTACCAGTCGCGCATCGGCGAAGAGTCCACGGCCATGGGCACCTACTCCTACGGCGAGGCTCGGCCCTTCAGCTTCCCGGGCTGCGGTGAGCCCTACATGATCAACAACGGCGTCCGGACCTACCGGGCCGACGGCGGCTCGCTCATCTCGAGCGGTCGCGAGGGCGTCGACGACCTCGTGACCATCAACCAGCTCATCCAGGAGTCGCTCCTGGACCCCTCGCTGCGCCCCACGGGGGCGACGCCAGTCGCGGGCATGCTCGAGGACCTCGACTTCTACTTCGACAACGACCCGGACGTGAGCCCCATTCGCGCCGGGACGCTCGGCTCCGGTGACCCCTTCAACGCCTGCCGCGCGCGCTACGCCATCCTGCTCACGGACGGAGCGCCGAACGCGGACATGCGCGACTCCACGGTCAACTGCGAAGCCATGGGCAACGGCGTGGGCGAGCTCGGCTGCCCCTACGACACGCCGGTGAACACGGCGGCGCGCCTCGTCACCGAGGGCGACATCCAGGCGCTCTATGTCGTGGGCTTCAACGTGACGGCGGACAACTGCCCTTCCGGCGTGGCCGGGGACCGCTGCCGGCAGAACGCCGCGGACGCCATCGCCGAGCTCGATGCCATCGCCGACGCGGGCAACACGGGCTCGGCGATCTTCGCGGACGACCGGGCGACGCTGATCGCGGCGCTGGCAACCATCATCGACGAGTCGGCCCCGGGCACGACCTCGCGCACGCAGCCCGCCTTCGCGAACACTGGCTCCTCGACGGGCGCGGTGAACAGGCAGATTCAGCTCAACACGGGCTTCAACGTGTCCCGGGAGGCCGGCGAGCCCTGGACCGGCGTGCTCGAGCGGCGCCGCTTCGAGTGCGACGGGCTCACCGTGGAAGAGCAGCCCGTGCTTCCCACGGACCGCTTCCAGAACGTGTTGAACGCACAGACCGGCGCGCCGGGATCGGGCTCCGAACCGCGCCGCCTGCTGACCGTCGTGGCGCCCACGCTGCCGCCCTTCCTCGACTTCTACGGCGACGGGCAGGCCGATCTCCAGGCGCGCTCCCCGACGCCGCCGCTCCCGCCGACGGGGCTGCCGACCAACGCGCTTCAGGTCGGGCTCGATCTGCAGGCCTTCGGGCTGAGCAACCCGGCGCTGACGCCGGAGGTGCTGGGCCTGGACGACCCGCTGCTCTCCGGGGCCGAGCAGCTGCTGGCGCTGCAGAACACCTTCGAGTGGATGCAGGGCCTCGCGGGGACCGCGCGTGACGGGCGACGGCTCGGCTCCATCGTGCATTCGTCGCCGGTGGTCGTCGGGCCCCCGAGCCTCGACATCGCCGACGAGGACTACAACCTCTTCCGCGAGCGCGTGGGCGAGCGGCCCACGGTGACCTATGTGGGCACCAACGACGGGCTAATGCACGCCTTCCTCACGGAGGACTACGAGGTGCCGGCCACGGACCCGGACTTCGCGGGCCTGAACATCACCGCGGGAACGGAGCTCTGGGGCTTCGTGCCGCCGGTGCTGCTGCGTCAGCTCCCGGACGTGCAGGACGCGCCGCGGGCCATGGTGGACGCCACGCCGGTCGTCCGCGACGTCTTCGACGCGCGGCTCCTCGGGCAGATCGCCTCCGGCGACGCCTACCGCACGGTCATGGTCTCGGGCCTCCGGGCCGGCGCCCCGGCCTTCTTCGCCCTCGACGTCACGGACCCCTTCCGGCCCGAGTTCCTCTGGCAGTACACGGACCCGGGCATGCTCGGGGAGACCTACGGGGAGCCCACGCTGGCGCAGGTGCGCGTCGAGTTCGGGAGCGTGACCCACGAGCGCGGCATCGCGATTCTCCCGGGCGGAAAGGGCACCCAGGACCTGACGCTCGGCGGCGTCGACCTGGACGGCGACGGCACGCCGGAGACCTCCCCGGCGTGCTCCGTTCCGGCGAACGCCGTGGGCCTCACGCCGGAGCGCGGGGAGGCCGGGCGCACCGACCGCCGCTGCTGGATGCCCGACGAGGGCCGGGCGCTGGTCATCCTGGACCTGGCCACCGGCGCCGTCCTCCGCTCCTGGGATGCCGCGACCTTCCCGGCGCCCCTCGCCGGCGGCGTCTCCGCCTTCCCCGGCGACACGGGCAACATCGCCACGCGCGCCTTCGTGACCGACGAGGACGGCGTCATCTGGCGCATCGACCTGTCCGAACCGGACCCGGACGACTGGGAGGTCTCGGCCTTCTACGACATGTTCCATGGCCTGGGCTACGCGGCGGGTCAGCCGGCCTTCGGCCCGCCGGTGCTCAGCACCGACGAGGACGGCAACGTGGTCATCCTTCACGGCACCGGTGACATCGACCGCCTCGAGAACCCGGGCGTTCGGAACCGCATCGTGTCCTTGACGGAGCAGATCACCTTCGACGACGCGACGGGGGCGGTGACGGATGTGGGCGCGCGCCTCAACTGGGAGATCACCCTGGACGAGGGCGAGCTCGTGACCGGGCCCCTGGAGCTCTTCAACGGGGAGGTCTTCTTCGGCACCTTCACGAGCACCACGGACATCACCAACGCCTGCGAGTTCGGCTTCAGCCGCATCTGGGGCGTGCAGTATATCGAGAGCGAGCCGGCCGTGAGCACGGACCCGGCGCCGGCCCTCGAGTCCACGCCGGGGTCGGGCATCCAGGACGTGACGAACCTCGGCCCCGGCGACTCGCCGGGCCTCGACAACCGGCTCGTGCTCGGTGTGTCGGTCACCGAGCGGCCCAACTGCGCGCTCCGCGACGAGGTCAGCGAAACGGACCCCTACATCGGCACACGACAGACCGTGCGTATGCGGCAGGTCGCGCCGCCGACCTTCGAGCTCGTGGCTCAGCTCTCCGGCGGTCCCGGCGGGGGCGGTGCCGGCGGGGGCTCGGTGCAGGAGTTCAACCGTGAGCTGCCGCCGCCGGTCGGGTACACGACGCAACGCGCGCTCCTCGGCATCGTCGACTGAGGTCGACTCCGCGCGCGCCGCAGCGCATGCTCGATGCGTGCGTGGAGTCATCTCGCCCCTCGGAGGCGGCAGCGGCCTGGCGGCCCTGCTGCTCGTGGTGACGGCCTGCGGCGGCGACGCGGTGGTGACGCCTCGGCCGCCGCCGGCTCCCGTGGTCGAAGCGGCTCCCGAACCGGGTCCGCGCGCGCCCAGCGCCGATGCGCTCTACGACGCGGAGGGCGCACTCCTCGAGAGCGAAGAGATCATCGCGGGCCTCACGCTGCCGCGCGGGCTCACGCTCCTCGCCCAGCGCGAGAGGCACCACAGCTTCGAGTCCCGGGTGCCCCGGCCCAAGCTCGTCGCCTACTTCGGGCCCCGGCTCTTCACCGGCGCCGTGGAGCCGCTCGCCGACGGCGCCATCTACCGCGCCGCCATCCCGCGCGGCGTGCGCGAGGACCAGGCGGTCAAGCTCGACGTGTCCATCGTGCCGGCCTCGAACGGCCGGACACGCGTGGAGATTCACGCCATCCCGCCGCTGCCGGCCGATGGCGTGACCACGGAGGAGCGGCTTCGGCGCTACCGCGAGAAGCTCCGCTACGACCCGTGAGCGCGACGCCGCTCCGCATCGAGGGGGTTCAGCTTCGCGGCTGGCGAAACCTGGCCCCGACGACGCTCCGGCCGGGCCCGGCGTTCAACGTGGTCCATGGCGACAACGGGGCCGGCAAGTCGAACCTGCTCGAGGCCCTGGCCTACCTCGGCGCGCTGAAGAGCTTCCGCGGCGCGCGCACGGACGACCTCATCGGCCTCGGCCACGACGCGGCCGCCGTGGAGGCCAAGGTGAGCGGCGAGGCTGCGCCGCGGCGCTTCCGGCTGGCCCTCGGGCGCGGCGTACCGCGGCGGCTCCAGCTCGATGGCAAGCGTCCCCGGGCCCTCGGCGCCTGGCACCAGGCGCTCCAGCTCGTGCTCTTTCACCCCGGCGACCTGGAGCTCGCGGCCGGTCCGGCGGAGCCGCGACGCGCCTTCCTCGACCGCATTCTCGAGCAGCTCGACGCTGCCTACGGAAGGGCGCTCCAGAGCTACGGCAAAGCGCTGCGGAGCCGGAACCGGCTGCTGAAGGACGAGGACGCGGACCCGCGGCAGATTCGCGCCTACGACCAGGTGCTCGCCCAGGCCGGGGCCATCGTGGGGCAGGCGCGCGCCGCCATGGTGGACGACCTGGCCCCGCGGGCCGAGAAGGCCTTCCGCGAGGTGGCCGGCGAGGTGCTGCCGCTCCGCGTGCGCTACGCGCCCAAGGTCCCGCCGGAGCCGGAGGCCATTCGCGACGCGCTGGCCCGGGACTTCGCCAAGGACCGCGCCCGGGGCTTCACCGGCGCGGGACCGCATGGCGACGAGCTGGCCCTCGAGGTCCGCGCGGGCATCGGCGACGCGACGCAGACCGCGCGGCACCACGCCTCCCAGGGCCAGCAGCGGGCGCTCGTGCTGGCCCTGAAGGTCGCCGAACTACAGCTGCTGACGGCGCGCACGGGCCGCGTGCCCGTGCTGCTCCTCGACGACGTGTCGAGCGAGCTCGACCGCTCGCGCAACCGGCGCTTCTTCGCGCTGCTGCGCACGCTCGGCGGCCAGGTCTTCCTGAGCACCACGCACCCGGAGTTCATCCTCCTCGAGGACGACCGCGTGGACTTTCACGTCGAGGCCGGGAGCATCACGCGGGCATAGGCGGCAGGCTCGAGGGCGTCGACGCCGGCTCGACCCGCGCAATCTCGGCAACGAGTGCTGCGTCCGGGTTGAGCGTCTGGAAGAAGCGCCGGCGGAAGACGCCCTTCCGCGTCACGAGCTGCGCGGCGAGCTCGTCGATGGCGCGGACGCTCATCACCGTCTGCACGTAGGCCTCGATCATGTCGTCGAGGCCGACGCCGAGCTTGTTGAAGTCCCGGCTGTCGAAGAGCACGAGCCGTTCGGTCTCCGAGTCCCAGCCGCCGTCGTCTCGCTTCACCGAGAGGTTCGTGCCGAGCATGTCCCAGGAGGAGGCGCCACCCCGGAGCTCGAGCTCGAGGGGCGTGCGCGCGCGGCGCGCATACATGGCGACGGGAAAGAAGCCTTCGGGTCCATTGCCGACCATCATGCGGAGGTCCGCGGCGAAGATGCGCCCGCGCTTATCCGGCACCGTTCCCACGTGATAGAGGCGACCGGCCTCACTCCGGGAGCTCCAGCCGAGGTTGCCGATGAGCGCCTGCACGATGAACACGTCGTAGGCCTGCTCACTGTCCATGAAGGCCTCGAGCTCGTCGGGGCCCGTGATCGTGTAGACGCCCTGGCCGGCGTTCGAATAGGGGTTCTTCACCACGGCGACGCCGCCCATGCGCTGCACCCAGAGCGGCACCTCGCTCCGGGACACGTCCCAGATGGTCTCCGGCGTGCGGATGCGAAGGCCTCGCTCCTGCCGGCTCGCGTTGAAGAGGTCGTAGGCCTTGCTCGCCAGGAGCTTGTTCCGGCCGCCGGCGAGGCACACCAGCACCGGGTTGAAGATGCGCGTGCGGACCACCGGCGGGATGCGCTGCCAGGGCTGCTGGGTGACGTAGCGGAGCGCGGCGCGCATGGGACGCCAGGTGCCCTCCAGGCGCACCTCGAGGACCCCCTGGGTGAAGCGATGAAAGCACTCCTGGCCGCGAAAGCAGGGCGTGAGCACGACCTCTTCGCCGGTGAGCTCGGCCAATGCCGCGGCGTAGCCCGACGCCTCCATGAGGTTCTTGTCGTAGAGCACGGCGAGTCCGCCGGCCGGGAGCTTCCGCTTCTCCTTGAGCATGGGGAGGAAGGCGCGCGTGAGGAGGCGCCGGTAACCGGCGAGCTCGTCGGCCTCGTCGGGAACGGGCATGGACTTTTGCCCCGAGGGACAGCTGTTGGTCTCGATGACGACGATACGGCGCGCGCCCCGCTCGGAGCTGGTCAGGAAAAGATCCGCCCCGCCCCAGCGGAAGTGCTCCGTTGGCGCGAGCAGCACGGCCTCCACGGCAACCCGGTCCGCCTCCGGATGAAGGTGGAGGTAGCGCTCGGCGATGCGCCGGTTCCCGAGGTTCAGGAAGTGCCGAACCAACGGGTGAAGCTGAGCGTTCAGCACGCGCGGATAGAAATGCGCAGAAGGCTCGAAGTCGCCGGAGCGGAACACGCGGGGAGCCGTGGTCATGGCGTCCCTCCTCTGTTGCCGCGGACGGTCTCCGATTCCCTCAGGACGCACAAGCACTATGCTGCCGCGCTCCGAGGGGGAGCCACGCTCATGTCGTCCTGGATCGAAACCCATGCCCGCGGCGCCTTCGAAGAGGTGGCGGAGCTCGACGTCGCGGCGCTCTCACCGGGGCGCCACCACCTGGCCGTCGCGCTCATCTCCGACGGGACGAGCCAGCCCGTGCGGGCGCCGGTCATCGTGGTGAAGGGCGCGGCCGGGCCCGGCCCGGTCTTCGGGCTCACGGCCGCCGTGCACGGCAACGAGCTGAACGGCATCCCGACGATTCACCGCCTGATGCGCACCATCGACCCGGCGACGCTCGAGGGCACGCTCGTCGGCGTGACCATCGTGAACGTGCCGGGCTATCTCCGACATGAGCGCCTCTTTCCCGACGCCCGGGACCTGAACCGGGTGATGCCGGGCAAGGACGCGGGGCGGGAGTCCTCGGTGTACGCGCATCGGTTGATGGAGCGCATTCTGTCCAAGCTCGACGTGCTCATCGACCTTCACACGGCGAGCTTCGGCCGGGTCAACACGCTCTACGTGCGGGCAGACATGCGCGATCCGGCCACGGCCATGCTCGCGCGTACGATCGGCCCACAGATCATCGTGCACAACGAAGGCGCCGACGGGACCGTGCGCTCGAGCGTGGCGGACCGGGGCGTCCCGGCGATCACCGTGGAGATCGGCGACCCGCAGATCATCGACCGAGACAAGGTGCGCGAGGCGCGCATCGGCATCCGCGACTGCCTCGAGAACATGGGCATGGTGCCGCCGGACGCGCAGGAGGCGCCGGAGACGGCCATCGAATGCGTGCGCAGCTACTGGCTCTACACGGACGCCGGCGGCTTCCTCGAGGTTCGGGCGCCCCTCGGTTCCCGCGTGGCGGAAGGCGCGGTCATCGCGACGTTGATGGACCCCTGGGGAGGACTGCTCCGCACCTACCGCGCGCCGGAGGCCGGGGTGGTCGTCGGCCGAAGCACCAACCCCGTCGCCTCGAGCGGCGCGCGGATCCTGCACCTGGGCATCGAGGGCCGCCCGGGCCAGGGCTGACGCCCATCACCGGCCGCGCGAGTTAGCTCGAGCGGACGGCCAAGCGGTCGGCCACGGCCTTCAGCAGGGTCACACCCTCCGCCGAAAAGGGCGCGCCCTCGAGGGCGCCGTGGGCCGCGGCGAGGAGCGTCTTCAGCCGCGCCTCGACGTTGGCCTTGGCGCCGCTCGAGACGAGGAGCGCCGAGGCGGCTTCGAGGGCCGGCTCGGAGCGATCCTGTCCGCCGATGACCTGGTCGAGGGCGTCGCGCTGGCCCGCCGGGAGCAGGCGCTCGGCCTCGGCGACGAGACAGGTGCGCTTGCCGTTGCGGAGGTCGTTGCCGGGCTTTCCCGTGGCGCCCTGGTCGCCGAAGGTGCCGAGCAGATCGTCGGCGAGCTGAAAGGCCTCGCCGAGGGGGTTTCCGTAGGCGAGGAACGCCGCCATGGCCTCGGCGCTCGCGTCGCCGAGCAGACCGCCGAGGCGCAGGGGCCCGCGCACCGTGTAGGAGCCGGTCTTCAGGTCGTGCATGCGCGAGACGTCGGGGTTGGCCGTGAGATCGAGGTGATGGCCGAGGATGACTTCCTTCTGGATGCGGAGGAACGCCTCCATGGCCTCGCCGCGCCGGGCGGCGGGGAAGGGCGCCTCGACGAAGAGCTCGAAGGCGTAGGCGCTGCCGATGTCGCCGGCGAGAATGGCGAGGCTGTCGGCGAGGTGGCCTTCGTGGCGGTCGCGGAAGGCCGCGTGCACCGCGGGGCCGCCGCGGCGCTCGTCGTCCTGGTCCATCCAGTCGTCGTGGATCAGTAGGTAGCTCTGGAGCAGCTCGAGGGCTGCGCCGGCGCTCACGGTGTCGCTCAGCGGGCGCTCCGGGGCGACGCACGCCGTGGCCGCCGCGAGCACGACGGGGCGGAAGCGCTTGCCGCCGCGAAGCGTGAGGTCGCGAATTCCCTCGACGAGCTCGACGCTCTCCGGGGAGATGGCCGTGGCTTCGGCCACCTTGAGCTCGAAGTAGGCGGCAAGCTTCGCGTCCACGAGGTCGCGAACGCGGGGGAGAAAGTCGGCGAGGGTCTCGGACATGGGGCGCTCCGGGGCGGCGCGAGGGCAGGCCTGGGGCCGGGCAGGCGAGCTGCGGCGCGCGAGGCGCGGGCGTAGCCTTCGACGTGCCCGTGGGCAAGGGCGCTTCGGCCCCTGCGGCTCGCGACCGCGGGAGCGCAGCTCGGCCCGCGCTCGTCACGGTCCGGCGGGGCGCCGCTTGCGTCACACCGCCGGCTGGTGGACGTCATCGTGCGGCCCCACGGTCCCCTCCCATGAGCCGCGGAGACACCATGAGCAGCGAAGCGTCCAACGTCCTCGACATCGGCCAGCGCAAGGCCGACCACCTCGACCTCTGCGCCACCGACGCCGTGGCCTTCAAGAAGGTGACGACGCTCCTCGAGGAGGTGCGGCTGGTGCATCAGTCGCTTCCGGACCTCGACGTCGATAGCGTGGACCTGTCGACGACGCTGCTCGGCAAGACGCTCCGGGCGCCCATCGTCATCGCGGCCATGACCGGCGGCCACGAGCGGGCGGCGGAGGTGAACCACACGCTTGCCTCCATCGCGAACGACCGGGGCTACGGCTTCGGCCTCGGGTCCCAGCGAGCCATGCAGAAGCGTCCCGACACGGCCTGGACCTTCCAGGTGCGGGAGAAGGCGCCGGACGTGCTGCTGATGGGCAACGTGGGCGTGGTGCAGGCGCGGGACATGGACGTGGAGATCATCGCGACGATGATCGAGCAGGTCGGGGCCGACGCGCTCTGCGTGCACCTGAACCCGGCCATGGAGCTCGTGCAGCCCGGCGGCGACCGGGACTTCACGCGGGGCACGGAGACCATCGCGCGCCTCGTGAAGGCGCTGCCCGTGCCCGTGGTGGGCAAGGAGACGGGCAACGGCATCAGCGTGGAGACGGCGCGGAAGCTCCGCGACGCGGGCGTCAGCACCGTGGACACGAGCGGCGCCGGCGGCACGAGCTGGGTGGGTGTGGAGACGCTCCGGGCCGAGGGCGATCAGAAGACGCTGGGCGAGATGCTCTGGGATTGGGGCGTGCCGACGGCGGCGAGCGTGCACAACGTGGTGCGCTGCGGCATGCACGCCATCGCGACCGGCGGCATGAAGAACGGCTACGACGTGGCTCGGGCCATCGCGCTCGGCGCGAGCGCCGGGGGATTCGCGCGGCAGGTGTTCCAGGCCTTCGTGAGTGGCGGCCGCGACGGCGCCGAGGCCTTCTTGAACCGGGTGGAGAACGAACTCCGGGCGGTGATGCTCCTGAGCGGAGCGCAGACCGTGGACGAGCTCCGCCGCGCCCCGCGCATGATCGGCCCCCAGCTCCGCGAATGGATGACCCTCACCGACCGCTGAGCGCTGAGGGGACGGACCCGACCAACCGAACAAACGCCCCCAAAACCCGTGTGGTTTCAAGCCCGCATCGGGGACGGACCCGACTAACCGAACCAAGGCCCCGGGCCCCGGCACCCGCGGGCCCTGGTACGCTTCCCCCATGAACGGGGCGGAGCTCGGGAGGCTGGCGGCGGAAGCCCTGTACCTGGTGCTGCTCGTCTCGGCCCCGGCTCTGCTCGTGAGCCTCGCCGTCGGCCTGAGCGTCGGACTTCTCCAGGCCGTGACCCAGGTGCAGGAGCAGACGCTGAGCTTCGTGCCGAAGCTCGCAGGCGTCGCCATCGCGCTCGTCGTGGGCGGCGGCTGGATGGGCGCGCAGCTGATTCGCTTCACGTCGCGGCTCTGGGAGAGCCTGCCGCTGCTCTTCCCATGATCGCGCGCTTGGTTCGCTTAGTCGGGTCCGTCCCCGCTGCGGGGCCCGAGATGATTGGGGTTTCGGGGGCGGTTGGTTCGGTTAGTCGGGTCCGTCCCCTTGCTTGAGGCGGTGTTGATGGTGCTGGGGCTCGAGGATGGGCGGGTCCTTTCCCTCGGGGCGCTCACGGCGGCACGCGTGGCGCCGCTCACCGTCGTCGCGCCCTGGCTCATGGTGCGCGACGCGCCGGCCCTGGTGCGGAGCGGCGTCATTTTGGCGCTCACCGTCGCCTTCGCGCCCTTGGCCTTCGCCTCGGCGCCGGCGACGCTCCAGGTGCCCTTCGTCGTCGCGCTGGTTCGCGAAGGCCTCATCGGCACCTGCTTTGCCTTCGCGACGGCGCTGCCCTTCTACGCCTTCGATTTCGCCGGCCGCCTCGTCGACACCTGGCGCGGCGCCGGCCTCGCCGAGGTCATCGCGCCCCCGACGGGCGAACGCACGAGCCCCCTCGGCGACCTCCAGCTCCTCGCCGCCGTCGCGCTCTTCGCCACGCTCGGAGGCCACCGCCTCGCGCTCCTGGCCTTCGCCGAAGGCCTGACCATCGCGCCCGTCGGCGCCACGCCCCTCGCCGGAGGGACCGCGAGCGTGGCCCTCGGCGCCGCCGCGCTCTCGGGAGCCGCGCTGGCGTTCGCCGCCGCCGTTGCCGCGCCCGCCGCCGCCGCCATCGTGCTCGTGGAAGCGAGCCTCGGCCTCGTCGCCCGGGCCACTCCGCAGATTCCCGTCTTCTTCGCCGGCATGCCGCTCCGCGCCGCCGCGGGTCTCCTGGGCGCGCTACTCGCCGCCGCCGCCCTCGGCGACACGCTCGCGCCAGCCCTCGCCGAAGGGCTGCGCACGGCGACCGATTGGTTGCGGGCCTTTGCTCGCTGACCCTTGACGGTGCGCCCCACCCGCCGGTTCACTCGGCGGCCCATGGCCCGCATCGAGACGCTCATCGACGAGACCACCCTTCGTCACCGGGTCCAGCAGCTGGGCACGCAGATCACCGAAGACCACGCCGAGCTCGAAAGCGAGCTCATGGTGGTGCCCGTGCTCACCGGGAGCTTCATCTTCGCGGCGGATCTGGTGCGCCACATCGACCTGCCGCTCTCCGTGGACTTCCTCGGGCTCCGCTCCTACGTGGGCACGAGGTCGAGCGGCATCGTCGAGATCACCAAGGACCTCACGCGGAGCCTCACGGGCCGCCACGTGCTCATCGTGGAGGACATCGTCGATACGGGGCTCACCATGCGCTACCTCCTCGAGAACCTCCGCACGCGACAGCCCGCCTCGGTCAAGCTCGCGTCGCTGCTGCACAAGCCGGCGCGCACGGAGGTCGCCGTGGACATCGATTACCTCGGCTTCACCATCGAAGACGTCTTCGTCGTCGGCTACGGCCTCGACTTCGACCAGCGCTTTCGAAACCTCCCCTTCCTCGGCCTCGCGCATCCCGACGAAGCCCCCGGCGCCGCCCCCGAGTCCACGACGTGAGCGACAAGAACCAAAAGCGCCTCGCCATGCTCGAGGCGATGATCGCCAAGGGCACGGACGACCCCTTCGTGCACTACGCCCGCGCCATGGCCCTGCGCGGGCTCGACCGCCGCGAGGACGCCCTGGCCGCCTTTGCCGACGTCGAGACGCGCTTCCCCGGCTACGTGCCCACCTACCTCATGGCCGGGCAGGTCGCCGGCGAGCTCGAACGCGAAGACGACGCACGGGCCTGGTTCGAGCGCGGCCTCGCTAAGGCCCGGGACGCCGGCGACGGTCACGCCGAGGGCGAGCTCGAGGCCGCCCTCGCCGAGCTCTGACCGACGCTCAGCGCGTCGCCCGGCCTGACGCGTCGACCAGCGGCCCCGCGAGCGCCGTGCAAGTCGCCGCGCGGATATCCGCCTGGCGCCCGGTGCCGAACCAGACACTGCCGCTCCCGCCGCCAGTTGCGCGGCGGAGCGAGGGCAGGCGTCTCAGGCTGGCCGAGCCGGCTGGCGTGCGACGCCGAACACGAGGGGAACGAGCTGAAAAGGCGTCGGCCCGACCTTGCGCTCGAGGGAGGCGAGCTCGAAGCCCGCCTCCCGGATGCGCCGCGGCGTGTCCCGGCTGAGCTCGCAGCCGCAACCGAGACGCCGCTGCAGCGGGTCGAGGCGGCGCTGCCACGCGGCGACCGCGGGCTCTTCGCTCATGACGTGCTCGACGAAGTGGAAGGTCCCGCCGGGCTTCAGCACCCGGCGAAGCTCGGCGAGCACGGCGCCTGGGTCGCCCACGGAGCAGAGCGTCAGCGTGCACACGGCCGCGTCGAAGCGCTGGTCCTCGAGGGGCAGCGCTTCGCCGCGCGCGTCGATCACCGCCGTGTCGAAAGGCGCCGCCGCCAAGAGCGGCGCCGTACGCCGGTTCATGGCCGCCGAGGGCTCGACCACCGTCAGGCTGCGAACGGCCGGCCCATAATGAGGCAGCGTTTTGCCCATGCCGAAGCCGATCTCCAGCACGTCGCCCTGCGCGCCGGCCACCACCCGGCCCACGAGCGCCCGGAGCTTGGGCCCCTCGAGCGTCGTGACGAGCCAGGGAAACACGCGGTCCTCGTAGATGCCCATGGAGCCCTTCTCTCTCCCTTCCCGGGCGCGTCGCAAGGGCCGGCGAGGCGTTGCGGAGGCGTCGTGGACCCACCTCGAACGTGGGGTTAGGCTGCGCGCCATGGTCTCCGGGTTCCCCGCCCGCTTTCTTTCCTTCGTCGCCCTCGCCGCGCTCGCCCTCCCGGGCCGGGCATCGGCCCAGGACCGCGTGCTCGAGGTGGAGTTCACGCCGACGGAGCGCGCGCAGCTCGCCGTCTGGCTCGAAGCGGAAGACGGCAGCTTCGTCCGCACGCTCTTGCTCACGAACGCCGTGGGCAAGTACGGCATCGGCAACCGGCCCGGAGCGCTCCAGATGAACAGCGGCTACCGCTGGCCCTACGGCCGCCGGGAAGGCGCGCTGCCGGTCTGGGGCCATCGCCGCGCCGACGCGCAGGGGCCTTTCGCCCGCGTCATCTTCCAGGACCGCCGCTCCGAGGGCTACGCGAGCCGCACCTCGTCGGACTTCTCGCCGGACGCCTACTTTTGCCTGAGCTTCGACCGGGCGCTGAGTGACCGGGACGCCCTCGACGCCGTCACCTGCGCCAGCCAGTTCAACAGCGACAAGGGCCGCTACATCACCGACGACGACGTCGACGCCGGCTACACGGAGCCGTGGATCGACGAGGCCGGCGCCGCCGGAGACCGGGCGCTCACGCTGACGAGCGTGTACCCGCCGCGGCGCGACCTCGGGGACCCGGTGCTCTCGGACCATCCGGACGTGGCCCGCTTCGCTGGCGACGCACGGGACGTGATGCCCGAGATCGACGCGGTCACCACGGCCACGCTCCCCGGCGACACGCGGCGCCGGCTCACCTTCGCGGTGCCCGACGACATCCCCGACGGCGCCTACCTGGTCTGGCTCGAGGTGAACACGGAGGGCGACTACAGCGACGCCTGGGGCCCGGAGCGCTTCCCGGGACCCACGGACCCGACGGGGACCCGCTGGGACACCTGGGCCGTGAACTTCGGCTACCCCTACCGCGGTCAGCCCTCGGTGGTCTACGCGGTGCCCATCACGCTCAGCGGCGCCGAAGACGAGGCCGGCACGGCGACGCCCGTGGGCTATGGCGACCTCGAGGGCGAGACCGGCACGCTCCGCGCCATGGACGCCACCATCGCGGCGGACCCGGACAGGGCCCCCGGGAGCGGTACGGACCGGCTCCGCATCGACGGGCAGAGCGGCCACCGGCTCGTGGTGCGGGTCGTGGGCACCAACGTCTGCGAGGCGCCCAACCCGCCGCCGGAGTGCGGCGCGGCCTGCACCGCCGTGGACGGCTGCGGCGAGGGCTTCCTCTGCGACGTGGGCGCCGGCACCTGCGTGGGCCGCTGTGAGCTCGACGCGACGCCGGACGCCATCGCGGATCTTGGGGCCCGGGCAGACGCGGACCGCAGCTGGGACCGCGCGCAAGTGGAGCTCACGCTCCCGAGCTCGCTCCGCGGTCTCGGCGAGGTCGAGATTCGCGTCTCCCCCGATCCCTTCGACGGAAGCGTGCCCTTCGAATCCTGGGGCGTGACCGCCAAGACCTACAGCGAAGACAACGAGGAGGAGACCTTCCAGCTCCTGCTCCAGGCCGAGCAGCTCGCGGCCCTCGGCGCCGGGCCTGGCGACCGCATCGCCGTCGACCTCGCCGGCCTCGCCTTCGCCAGCACGCACTACGTGGGCGTACGCGCCAAGGACGAGTGCGGCCGCGCCGGCCCCGTCGCCACGGCCCAGCTCCAGACCACGGAGATCGTCTTCGAGACCGTGTCGCCCTGCTTCGTGGCGACGGCCAGCTACGGCACGCCCCAGGCCGAAGAGATCGGCGTGCTCCGGCGCTTCCGGGACCGCTACCTGCGCAGCACATCCCTCGGCGAAGAGCTCACGCAGGCCTACTACGCGCACGGGCCCGTGCTCGCTGCCGAAGTGCGCGAAAGCGAGACGCTCCGGCGCGTGAGCCGCTCGGTGCTGGAGCCCGTGCTGGCCTTCGCGGAGTGGCTCGAGCGATGACGCGGCTCCTCCTCGCGCTCGGCCTCGCGGCCTCGCTGGCCGGCTGCGCCACCGTCGCGCCCTACGAGCGCGAAGACCTCGCCAAGCCTGGGATGGACCTCGAACGCGAAGGCGTCGAGACCGGCTTCCGCGCCCACGTGCACGACGCCCGCGAGGGCGCCACGGGCGGCCACGGCTCCTCCGGCGGCGGCTGCGGCTGCAATTGAGCGCGCACGTGCGTCGTCGCCTTTCGCTCCTCGCCGCGCTCGCCGCGCTCGCCGCGGCTCCCGGCGCCGCCGACGAGGCCAGCGGCGATTGGACCGGCGCCCTCGAGCTGCGCGGCAACTACTACTGGGAGACGTCGACGCGCGTGGTCGCGCCTTCCCTCGACGTAGGCCTCGAGGCGCCCAACGGGACGCGCTTTGGCGTCGAGTACCTCGTCGACGCGATCACGAGCGCGAGCCAGGCCGCCGGCGCGCTCACGGACAACCGCTTCACGGAGATTCGCCATCAGGGCAGCGGCCGCGTGAGCCACGAGCTCGAGCTCCGGAGCGGCCAGTTCCTGACCCTCGGCGGCGGCTTCTACGCGAGCCGGGAGCCGGACTACCGGAGCGGCGGCGTGAGCCTCCTGGGCGCGCTCTCGACCGCGGACCGGCAAACGACCCTCGGCTTCAACGCTTCGTTCCTTCATGACGAGGTGCGCCAGCTCTTCCGCACCGGTTCGCGCGTGTCCCCGAACCCCATGGGCGGCACGGACGCCAACCGCTTCGCGGAGAACTTCGACGCCATGACGCTGGCGGGCACCGTGGAGCACATCCTGACGCCGCAGCTCTACGTGCAGGCCGGCTACCAGTACGCCTACCTCAACGGGTTCCTCGCGAACCCGTACCGGCGCGTGCCCCTGGGCGACGTGACGGCGCGCGAGGGCACCGTCACCGAGGTGCATCCCGGCGTGCGCCGCCGGCACACGCTGCACGCGCGCCTCGCCTATTACATTCGCGCCACGGGCACGTCCCTGCACCTGGCCATGCGCGGCTACGCCGACAGCTGGGACGTTCGCGCCGTCACTCCGGAAGTGCGCCTCTACCAGGAGCTCGGCGAGGACGCGCTCGTGCGCCTTCGTTACCGCCACTACAACCAGTCGGCGGCGTTCTTCTACCAGGACGTCTACGTGCCGACGGACGTCGACGACGGCGACGTGGCCACCTTCGACCCGAAGATGAGCAACTTCCACAGCCACCTGGCGGGCTTTCAGCTCCGGCTGCGCGGCGGCTTCTTGGCCGGCACGGTGCTCGACGGGCTTCGCGACGCGACCCTCGACTTCAACCTCTCGTACATCTGGAACACGAACCGCTTCGGCAACGGCGTCATCGGCAGCGCCGGCCTCACGGTTCCGTTCTGAGGCTCTCCGCGCCGTCCGGCAGCGCACCGCCGGGACCCGGCTTCGTGACGCCATATGACCCTACGTTGGGCGTCATGCGGAGCCTTGCGCGCATCATGCCGGCTGCGGTACTTCGCTCGGAGCCCGTTTCCTGGTCCTGGGGAAGACTCCTGTGGGCGCGGAGGGGGCTTTTCCTGGGGAGTTTCGATCCCCAGACTGCCCCGTGGTTCTTCCCGTCCCGAGATCGCCACAAGCCTGAACGATCTCATCCGCTTGGCTTCCAAACCCCCCAATCCACAGCCCTTAAGACGAAGACGAGAGAGACCTTAACCCTCTAATTCTCTCCCCTTCCGACTCGCTCTCCGCACCGGGCGCTCGCGGGGGCCACCGCGCCTTCGCTTCCCTTCACGCTTCGCTCACGACTCCCCCTGCATCGAGGTACCGATGGAGCTCTCCATCCCCAAGCGCGAGCTCTTCCGCGGTCTCCAGCGCACGCATGGCGTGGCGGACCGGAAGAGCTCCATGCCGATCCTCTCCAACGTGCTCCTCACCACGGAGGGGCAGGACACGCTCCGGCTGGCGGCCACGGACCTCTACCTCGGCGTGACGAGCACCGTCGCGGCCTCGGTGACGCAGCCGGGCAGCATCGCCCTGGCCGCGCGCACGCTCTACGACATCGTGCGCGCGCTGCCCGAAGGCCAGGTGACCCTCGAGGTCGGGCAGAACCAGGCCGTCGCGATCCGCTCGGGGCGCATTCGCTACAGCATTCCCGGGCTGCCCGGCGAGGATTTCCCGCCGCTCCCGCATCCCGGTGAAGCGACGCTTCAGCCCCTCGGCGCCGCGGCCCTGCACGAGCTCATCGCGCTCACGAGCTACTCGATGTCGACGGACGACACGCGGCCGCACCTCGCGGGAACGCTCTTCGAGGGGGACGGTCCGCTGCTCCGCATGGTGACCACGGACGGGCACCGGCTGAGCAAGGCCGAGTCCGCCACCGAGGGCGCCGAGCTCGCCTTCAAGATGCTCGTGCCCCACAAGGGCATCAGCGAGCTCAAGAAGCTCCTCGACGACCTCAAGGGCGCCAAGACACCGGAGGGGCCCGCGAAGGTCGAGGTGGGCACGGACGCCGCCGGCAACGCCTTCTTCCGGAGCCCGGACGTGCTGCTCAGCGTGAAGCTCGCGGACGAGCAGTTCCCGCCCTACGACAAGGTCATCCCGCAGCAGCAGGACAAGCGCGTCATCGCCGACCGCTCGCGGCTGGTGGATTCGCTCAAGCGCATCTCGCTCGTGACGAGCGACAAGAGCGGCGGCGGCGTGCAGCTCCAGATCGAAGACGGCCTGGTGCGCATCAAGAGCCAGAACCCGGACGTGGGCGAAGGCATCGAGGAGGTCGAGGTCGACTACGCCGGGGAGGGCGTGACCATCGGCTTCAACGCCAAGTACCTCCTCGACGCGCTCGGTGCGCTGCCCCAGGACGAGGTGGCCCTCGAGCTCAGCGGGACCCTGGACCCCGGCGTCGTGAAGCCCGTCGGCGAAGGCGCGGACTTCGTGGGCGTCATCATGCCCATGCGCATCTGATGAAGGCCGACCCCGGCGGCGACCAGGGCACCGGCACGGCGCGCGTCGATGCGCTCCGGGGTCAGCTGAAGCTGGCCTACGTCATCGCCGGTGCGCTCTCCGTGCCCGTGGCCATCCTCGCCGGCGCGGCCTGGTACATCAGCGGCTTCGGCGTGGGCCCCATGGTCATGCTGAGCATGATCGCGGCGCTCTTCGTCGCGGTGAGCGTCATCGGTGCCGCGGCCATTCATCGCGCCAAGAAGCGCGGGCCCGCTGACGGGTGAGGTGCCACGGGGGGCCGTCCAGCGGCCTTCCGGTCAGGCTCACGGTGCCTCCCGTCGCCCGCGCACGCGCGTGTGCTAGGACCCGGCGCCATGAGCGGTTTCGTCGGGCGGGGCCGAGGCAAGGTCATCCTCCTCGGCGAGCACAGCGTGGTCTACGGCCGGCCGGCGCTGGCCGCGGGCCTCGAGCGTGGGGTGCAAGCGAGGGTCCGCGCTGCCGACGCCGACGCCATGCAGCTTTCGCCGTGGGAGGTGCGCGTCACGCCGGCGCAAGGAGACGAGCCCCTCGGCCAGGCGCTCGCGGCGGCGCTCGCCCTCTACGCCGAGCGCAGCACCGGGGCCGCCGTGCAGGTCCAGGTGGGGCTCCCCGGTGGCGCCGGCCTCGGCTGCTCTGCGGCCATCGGCGTGGCGGTGATCGAAGCGCTCGACGGCCTCTACGGCGTGCCACGAACGCCGGCGGAGCGGGGTGACGCCTCCCTCGCCTGGGAGAAGGTCTTCCACGGCTCGCCCTCCGGCGTGGACAACGCCGTTGCCGCCGTGGGCGGCGTGGTGCGCTTCGTGCGCGGCCAAGGCGTGAGGCCCGTGGCCTTCGGCCGGCCCTTGCCCCTCGTGGTGGCCCACAGCGGCATCGCCTCGAGCACCAAGGTCGTCGTCGATGGCGTACGCGAGCGCTGGACCGCGAACCGGCCGGCCATGGAGCGGATCTTCGACGCCATCGCCGGCCTCGTCGACCGGGCGGAGACGGCGCTCGCGGCCGGCGAGCTCGACGTGCTGGGCGGGCTCATGAACGACAACCAGCGCGAGCTCGAAGCCATGGGCGTGAGCACGCCGGCGCTCGAGGCGCTGGTGGCCGAGGCCCGGGCCGCCGGCGCCCTTGGGGCGAAGCTGACCGGGGCCGGCGGCGGCGGCTGCATGGTGGCGCTCGCTCCCGACTCAGCCACCGCCGCGCGCATCGAGGCGCGGCTGGCCGCGCGGGCGTCGATGACCTTCACCACCACCGTTGGCGGCGACGCCGACGCGGGAGACGACACGTGACGCACCTCGACGGCAAGGCCCGCGCTACGGCGCGCGCCAACATCGCGCTGGCCAAGTACTGGGGCAAAGCCGACGTCGCCCTGAACCTCCCGGCGGTGCCGAGCATCTCCCTCACCCTCGACGGCCTGGTGACGCGCACGAGCGTGCGCTTCGACCGGCGCCTCGACGCGGACGAGGTGGAGCTCGACGGGCGCCCGGCGACGGCGAAGGAGAGCGCGCGCGTGGTCGAGCTACTCGACCGGGTGCGCGCGGCGGCGAAGGCGGAGACGCGGGCGAAGGTCGTCAGCAACAACCGCTTCCCGACGGCGGCGGGGCTCGCTTCGAGCGCCAGTGGCTTCGCGGCGCTGGCGGCGGCGGCGAGCCACGCGGCGGGCCTCGGCTGGGGCCTCCGCAAGGTGAGCAGCGAGGCCCGGCGCTCGAGCGCCAGCGCGGCCCGGAGCGTCTATGGCGGCTTCGCCGAGCTGCCCGCGGGCAAGCAGCGCAAGGATGGCCGCTGGGACGGCTTCCTGCCGGCCAAGGCGCTGCACGGCCCGGAGCATTGGGACCTGCGCCTCGTGGTCGCGGAGACCGCCCGCGGGCCGAAGAAGGTCGGCTCGACCGAGGGCATGGAGCGCTCGCGAACGACCTCGCCCTATTACGACGCCTGGGTGAGGGAGGCGCCGGCGTGGGCCGACCAGCTCCGGAAGGCGCTGAAGCGTCGGGACCTCCCGGGCGTCGGTGAGGCCATGGAGCGGAGCACGCTCGCCTTCCACACCTGCGCCATCACCGCGTATCCCTCGATCCTCTACTGGCAGGCGCCGACGGTGGCGGTGCTCCACGCGGTGCGGGAGCTGCGCGAGGCCCGGGGCCTCGCCTGCTGGGCCACCATGGACGCGGGCCCGCACGTGAAGGTGCTCTGCGCCGCCGCGGACGCGCGGAAGATCCGCGCGGCGCTGAAGCGGGTCGAGGGCGTGACGGGAACGCTCGTGTGCAAGCCCGGCGCGGGCATCGAGGTCGCGTGAGCGGCGACGTCTCGCGCGGTTCCGTCTCGCGCGGCTCCGTTTCGCGAGGTGCCGTCTCGGCGCCGGGAAAGATGATGGTCGGCGGCGAGTACGCGGTGCTGGCTGGCGCGCCAGCGGTGGTCGCTGCGGTGCAGGCCCGAGCCCGGGTGCACTTCGTGACCGCCGCCGTGGCCGAGGCGCGTGAGACCGCCGCGGCCGCCCGCCACGAGGCCGGAGACGGCTGGGACGGGACCGCCATCGCGTCGCCGGAGCGCTTCCCCGAGGCCTTCGCCGCACGGCGACTCGCCGAGCAAGCGCTCGGCCCCGTGCCCGGGCGCCTCGCCGTCGACGTGTCCGCGCTCCGCCGGGCAGGGCAGAAGCTCGGCGTCGGCTCGAGCGCGGCGGCGGCGGCGGCGGCCTCGGCGGCCGTGCACGCGTGGCACGGCGCCGACGTAGCGGCCCCGGAGGTGCGGGCGCGCGCCCTCCGCTTCGCCCTCGAGGGGCACCGGGAAGTGGCCCCGCGCGGTTCCGGCGCCGACGTGGCGGCGGCAGCGCTCGGCGGCTTCGTGCGCTTTCGGCGCCCCGGCGGCGTGGAGGATCCCGCCTACGAGGCCGCGGCCCTTCCCGCGCCCGAGGGGCTCTCGCTACGCGTGGTCTGGACCGGCGAGGCGGCCAGCACGCGGGAGCTCATCGCGAAGGTCGAAGCGCTCCGCGTGAAGGACCCGGCGCTCCACGGCCGGTGCATGGACCGGCTCGCGGACGAGGCGGCGGCCTTCGTGAGCGCCTTCGAGACCGGCGTCGCGCGTCCCGTCGTGGACGCGGCGGCGCGCTACCACGCCGCGATGAAGGCGCTGGGCGAGGCGGCGGACGCGCCCATCGTCGAAGCGCGCCTCGACCGGGCGGCGACGCTCGCCGCGGCCCACGGAGGCGCCGCAAAACCGAGCGGAGCCGGCGGCGGCGACGTGGCCTTGGCCTTCTTCGAGTCGGGCGCCGAAGCCGACGCCTTCACGGCCGCGGCGGCTAGCGCGGGTCTTACGCCGCTGGCCCTCCGCCTCGGCGGCCCCGGCCCGCTCCCCGGGGACGAGCCCTCGAAAGACGAGGCTGCCGAGGACGTCTAGACGAAGGCGCAACGAACGGGCCTCGCTCCGCGGTTGGCGGGCCGCAGGTCAGAAGCTCACGGCGCAGCGCAGGCCCGCGCCAAGGGGACCGCACCCGACGGTTCGGCGGGCGCGGGCCGTCGACGCGCGCGGGGCGTCTTCATCCCCGGCGTTCGCGTCCACGACCCGTCGCCGGCGCTTGCCGACGAAGGTGAGCACGGCGCCGAGGACCGTGAAGGTCACGCCGGTCCCGAGGAGCGGGCCCGCCGCCCGGCGGAGATCGTCCTGGAGACCCGGGTCCCCTTCGCCGCAGCCGAAACATCCAGCGGCCACGGCCCGATCCTGGTTTTCGTCGTAGTCGGCCCAGAAGCGCAGACCGATGGCGCCGAGGGTGGTGACCGTGCCGGCGGCGACGAAGAAGCGGCCCCATTTCAGGCGCCTTCGGTTGCGCGCGTTGGCCTCGAAGGCCTCGCGGTCGAGCTCGAGGCGCCGCTCTTCCGCCTGGGCCCGCTGCGCTTCGTGTTGGGCCAGCGCGCGCCGCTCGGCGTCGCTCAGCGCGGGCGCCACCGGCGGCGCGGGGGCGCCTGTGCCCGTGCCCGGTACCGGCACCGGGGCGACCGCGACCTCCTCGAGGGTGACCTCCACCCGCTCTCGCTCCCCGCCGAGGATGCTCAGCCGCTGCGCGAAGGGCTGAAAGCCCGGCGCCTCCACCCGGAGCTCGTGGCTGCCGGGTGTGAGCAGGACGCGCCCCTGCCCATCGGGCTCCGCGAGCACGCCGTCGATCGTCGCCGTCGCACTCGAGGGCGCGAGCTGCAGTTCGAGCACGCCGAGAAAGCGCGCGGTCCGCTCGAGGCCGTCCTCCGCTTCCCTTCGTTGCTGGGCCGAGAGCGGGGCCTCGCGCATGGCCAGGGCCTGCTCGAAGCCGCGAAACGCCACGGGGTACTCGCGCAGCTCGTAGGAGCAGACCGCGCCGAGGCGTACCGCATTGGCCGAGGGGCGAATGCGATGCGCGCCCACGAAGAGCGCCCGCGCGTCGGCCCAGTTGCCTCCTCCGTAGGCCGCGAGCGCTTCCTCGATGGTTCGCTGAAACTCCGCTTCGCGCCGGTCCTCGGAGGCGCCCGGGGTCGCGTCGCCGGCGCCTTCGCTCGCTCCGGCCGGGGTCGCGCCGGCATCGCCGGAGGCCGGCTGCGCGGCGGCGGGCCGACCGGCGGCGCCCAGCACCAGCGCGAGCCCGAGCACGCACACCACCCGCCCGCCGGGAACACGGGCCCCGACGCGGCTCGGACCGCCCTCCGCCATCCGCACACTATGGCCCTGGAGCCGAGCTCCGGCCACCGGGGAGAAGCGCGCACTCTATCGCCGGATTTCAAAGGGCCCCGAGCGCGTGACGTGGACCCGTCTCGGCTTTAGCTTGCGCAGGCCGGGCGGCGGCGCGGGGGGCGAATGAGCGAGCTGGCGACACGCGACAACCAAGCGCACCCGCCTCCGGGCGCTCGAATCGCGGAAAAGTACGAGGTGGTTCGCCTCATCGGGCGCGGCGGCATGGGCGCCGTGCTCGAGGCCTTTCACACGCGCACGGAGCGGCGCGTCGCCATCAAGTGGCTGCTCCCGGGGCTCGTCGAGAACCCGGCGGCCGTCGCCCGTTTCGAGCACGAGGCCAAGGCGTCGGGGCGCATCGACCATCCGAACGTCGTTGGCATTCACGACTTCGGCGAGTTCGAGGGCTCCTACTACCTCGTCATGGATTACCTCGAGGGCCTGACGCTCGGGGAGCGGCTCGAGGCCGGGGCGCTGGGCGTCGCCGAGTGTGCGCGGCTGATGCTGCCGGTGCTTCGCGGCGTCGCCGCGGCGCACGAGCAGGGGGTCATTCACCGGGACCTCAAGCCGGACAACATCTTCCTGCCCGTCGACCGGAACGGCCTGCCGCGGCCGCCCAAGGTGCTCGACTTCGGTATCTCCAAGCTCGAGCGCCGCGAGGCCCGGGACCTCGAGATCACCCGCGCCGGCGAGGTCGTCGGCACGCCCTTCTACATGTCGCCGGAGCAATCGCAGGGGAAGGACGACGTGGACGCGCGAACGGACGTGTTCTCGTTGGGCATCATCCTCTACGAGTGCCTCACGGGCCGGCGACCCTTCACCGGCAAGTCCTACGCCGAGACGCTGGTGAAGATCGCAACGGAGGATGCGACGCCGGTGGACATGCTCGCCCCGGAGGTGCCCTCGGAGCTCGCGGCGGTCATCGAGACGGCCATGGCCAAGGACCCCGCGGAGCGCTACGCGGGCGTCGCGGAGCTCGGCGCCGCGCTCGCCGCTTTTGCGGACCAGAGCTTCGACGGTGGCGCCGACTGGACCGGCTCCTTCTCCGCGACGGGAACGCGCTCCGTTCCGTCCGTGCCGGCGGTCGCGGCGGAGCTTCCGGAGGCGGTCCACCACGACGCACCGCACCACGACGCACCGCACCACGACGCGCCGCACCACGACGCGCCGGTCACGCTGCCGGTGGCTGCCGGGCCCTCGCGGCGCACGCTCGGACTCGTCGCCGCCGGCCTCCTGGGGCTCGCGGCCGTGCTGGCGGCGCTCGCCTC
>JBCCAW010000371.1:0-5959 GCA_039814655.1 Myxococcota bacterium
CACCTATAATTGCCCAGCACGGCAGAAGCCGACGGAAATCCAAGCGAAGCGTCTTCGTAACCGCCGACGGACGGCCGGTCGCCGCGCCGTGCGCCCTTCGCCGTCGTCCGCGAAGTGTGGGCACGGGATGAAGGCCGATGCACCTACGTCTCGCCTGACGGGCGGCGACGCGAGACGGCGTGCCTCGAGCTCGACCACGCTGCGCCCCCGGCGAAGGGCGGGCTGTCCACCGTGACGAACCCTCTTCGCCGAAGCAGGGCACGGTCGAACTCCTCGTCGTGGCGTCAGATATCCACAAACGCCCACGGCCTCCGAGGCTGGCGGATCTCAGCCGCGGGCGGTCACCACGTATTCGTAGAGTTCGCGCTTGCTGTTGCGTTTGCGGAGCACGCGCGCCTCGGGGCCCTCGAAGCCGGCGGTCTCCATGCGCGCGGCGAGGAGCTGCTCGGCGGGCACGAGCACGCCGTAGAAGCTTGCGTTGCCGATGACGTAGTCGAGGCGCCCCCCGGCGGCGACATGCGGCCGGAGCGCCCGAAAGTGCGCGGCCATGTCCTCGAAGTAGCGGGCGACGTAGTTCGCGAGCAGCGGGCCATTGGCGCGCTTGTCCGTGGGGGCCGCCGCGGCGATGGCCTCGAGCGTAGGCGCGAGGTCGTTCGGGACGGCGTCCTTTGGCGTCCACGCCTTGAGGCGGCTCGTGGCGATGCCCCAGGTGCCGCCGATGGCCTCCCAGTCGAGCTCGCCGGCCTCGCGCGCTTCCTTCAGGTGCCCGCTCCAGTACATGTAAGGCCGCAGCTCGCGCACGTAGCTGATGCGGTTGGGGTAGGGCGGCGAGGTGAGCACGCGGTCGAAGCGGCCGTCGAGCGAAGTCAGCGTGCGTGCGTCGCCACGAAGTACGCGCCCGCGCCCGGCGACGGGCGACCGTGCGCCCTCGAGCACGGCCGCGACGTCGGCGAGAAAGCGCGCCCCCGCCGCCCCAGGAAGCTCCGGCGGCGCGTCGCGAAAGCTCATCGACACGTGCCCGAAGCTCGCGCCGCTCAGGGCCATCATGGTCCGGAGAAACGCGACCTCGAGCAGCGCGCCGGGGCGCCCGCCGAGGTCGAGGGCGCCGCGGAGCTGGCAGAGCCACGCGAGCACCGGCGGCGCCCACCAGCGCTCGATGCGGAACATGGGAGGGGCGGAAGCGGGCGCCGCGGTCGCGTGCCGCGCGAGCGCGTCCCGGGCCCGGCGCTCGGCCTCCGCGAGCGTTCGGCGCTGGAAGCGGCCGAGCTTCAGGTTGCCGAAGCGCACGAGAAAGGGGTTGAGCTCGACGCCCACGGCCTCGTGACCGCGCTCGGCCGCGGCCAGGAGCGTCGTGGCCGAGCCCGCGAAGGGATCGAGCACGCGCGCGTCCGGCGTTGCGTTGGCCAAGAGATCGACGGCGAGCCGAACCCCGTACGCCGGCGTCAAGCGTAGCCAGCCGTGGCGTCCGGCGTGCTGGTTGCCGCGGAAGGTCAGCTCTGCCCGCCGCCTGGGGGGCGCCTCCTGCGGCCGGAGCGTCATCGCGCGCGACTACACACCGCGGGGCACGTACTGCACAACCCGGAGCCTTGGCGGCCGACGAGCGCCCCATGCCCCGTTCCCGCAAGCACAAGCACCCCCGTCCCAAGACCAAGCGCCCGCGCAAGGGGCGGGGGCGCCCCGCTGCCCAGGCTTCGCCTCAGGCTTCGCCTCAACGGTCCCGCGCCACCCGGAGGTCCATCGCGCCTTCCGTTCAGCACGACCCGCTTCGGGCGTTCCTCGCGACGAGAAGACCCAAGAACCCGGACACGGCGTTTGCCGCGATGCGCGCGCTACTCCCCTACGGCTGGGGGGAAGACGCGCTGCTCAATGGCGGGTGGGCCAGCTGCGGTCTCACCGATCTCTTTATGGCGGATATTCCGGGCTACGGTCCCGGCCGCGGATCACGGCTGGTGCTTGGCTTTCTGCGGTTCATCCTGGCCGAGGGGCTTCTCCACCCCTGGGACTACCGGCGCCTCGCGTGGGAGGTGGACCAGGCGCGGGTCGCGCGCGGGCTCGACTCGCTCGGTGCCGAGCCGGCCTGGGATTGGGCCCGGTCCGAGGAAGAGCTTCCGGGTCTCTTCGAGGCCTTCTACGCCGCGGACACCGAACTCACGCCCTTTCAGCGCCACATGGCCGACCCGTGCCTCCACTTTTTCGCGACCTTTGCCTCCGGCGCCGCCGGGCCCGTTTGCTTCGGTGCGGTCTCCCCGTCGCTGATCTTCGAGCGTCTGTCCGCGAGGACCAACCCGCCGGGCTCCGAGCAGAACCTGTGTCTGATCAGCGCCGTCTTCACACGCTGGCTCGGCCGCGCGGGCATCCTCGAGCCTCGGCGTGCGAGCGAACTCGCCGCCGAGCTGAACCAGCTCGCGCTGGCCTTCGCGCACCCCAAAGCCTGCGCCTGAGCTCAGTTCTCCGGGTAGCTGGTCCAGGCCGTGAAGCTCTCGCCGGGCCCGAGCGCGCCTAGGAAGGTTGCGGTGTCGTCCAGGAACGAGTCGCCTTCCGGCGGCGTTGCGGGCGTGACCGCGGGCGTGAAAGCGAGCGCAAAGTCGGGGGCCGTGATGTCGCGGCTGACGACGGACATGGCCGAGATCGCGAGCACCTGGCTGCCCCGCTCCGGCGCCGTGAAGAGCGCGGTCTCGTCCACGGGCCCGGTCGCGCCTGCCGCGCCGTCCGGGTCGTCGTCGTCGTCGTCCGGGAACACCGTGGGCGCCCCGGGGAACCCCTGGAACACCGAGCGCTCCACCCGCAGCGTCGCCGGCGTGCTGAGGGCGTTTTGCGCCGCGCCTTCGTCGCCGATGTCCACGGCGCCGGCGGGGAACCCCGCGATCAGCGCGTTGAAGACCGCGCCACGGGACCCGTCGCGGAACAACACGCCGGTGTGGCTCTCGCCGGAGGGCGCGGCCAGCACCGTGAGGTTGTAGAGCGTGGGGCTCGAGGCGAGGTCGAGGTTGGTGACGCCGCTTGGCAGCCCATCGCCTTCGATGGCGTGGTCCGGGGCCACCACGGGCCCGCGCTCGACCACGGCGTCCCGCGCGTTGTAGCGGCTGCTCTCGCTGGCGTCGTAGTGCTGAATCACGACGAACTGGAGCGAGCCAGAGAACCCTTCGTCCCAGTCGAGGCTGTCGTCCTGATTGCCCGTGAGGATCAGCCGGCGCGCGTTCACGGTCCCGCCGAAGAACTCGATTCCGTCGTCGGAGCTCCGGTGCACGTGGACCTGGTCGAGGATGGTGCCGTTCCCGCACGAGGCGACGGTCAGGCCGTTGAGCTCTTCCGTGGGCCGGAGCTCGAAGCCCGCGAACTCGATGCGCACGAAGCGGAGCTGACCGCAGTCCCAGCGGCTGGTTTCCTCTCCGCGGGGCGCCCCGTAGCGGGCCCGGGGCGTGTCCGGAAGGCCTTCGACGCCGTCTTCGCCGCCGGGCACGTTGTTCGGTCCGCGACCGAGCAGGACGACACCGCCCCAGTCGCCGGCGACGCGCTGCCCCACGGGCTGCGCCGAGGTGAAGACGACGGGCGCCTCCTCCGTGCCGCGCGCGTTGATGCGCCCGTTGCGCGTCACGACCAGCGCGCCGGGAAGCCGCAGCGGCCCGTCCGCTGCGTTGAGGTTGCCGCGCACGCCGCGGACCTCCGTGCCGCCTTCGATGGTCAGCGTCGGGCGGTCCCGCGAGTCGACGAGGTCGCCGTCGGGGCCGACGAACACGGGCCCCTCGAGGACGTAGACGTTGTCCGGAGTCCAGCGCGTGGGGGCATCGATCACCATGCCTGCGGCGATGCGCACGACGCCGTCGACGGCGGGCCCGAAGTCCGGCAAGGCCCCCACGTCCAGGACGCCGCTGCCGTCCGGCGGTGGCATGAACGCATCGCCCACGGCTTCGGTCGTCGCCGCGGTGTCGTCGGCGCAACCCATGATGAGCGCCGCGGTGGCGAAGGTGAGGCGAAGGGTGCGAGTCATGCGTGGCGTGATGGGCGCCTGTCCGTGGCCAGCCCAGGCACTCCGTCCGGGCCCGGTCGCGGAACTGTAACACGTAGGTTGCCTGGACGGCGCCACACCCCCGCGCCGTCCGCCCCGGTCGTCAGCGTGGCGTGGCCGGCCGCCGGCGCGGTGCCGGGCTAGGCTGCCGCCGTGTTCGGCTGGTTCCGCCCCCGAGAAGGGCCCGAGGAGCGCCCGCGTGGCTACCGCGAGCCCGACGCGCCCATCGTGGCGGACATCGACCTCCGGAACGCGCCTCGGCGCTCGCGGTGGGTCCTGGCTCAGCACCTCATCATGTCCTCGCTCGGCCTTCCCGCGGGCCTGATGGGGTCGTTCGGAACGGTGAGCCCCCTCGAGGCCGTCGTCGGCATTGCCGCCTTCGTCTGGCCAGCGTCGACGGCGAGCTACCTGTGGCGTACGCGCCGCCGCGTGACGCGCGTTCTCGTGCGCAGCGATGGCCGCGTTACCCTCGAGCGCGCTCGGGGCCTGCAGCCCGTCGTCGGCAAGCTCCGACTGCTGCGGCGGGCACGCGTGGGCTACTGGGGGCGAAAGCGCGGATGGCACCTCGGGCTGGAGCTGGAAGAGACTCCGGGAGCGGTCGACGTGCTCGCGGGGCACCGGCTGCCGCCGGAGCTGCTCGAGGCCCTCGAAGCTTCCGGGGGGCCGCCCGAGCAGGTCACGGCCCTACGCATCGTGAGCGCGAAGGCTCCCTTTCGCACGGAAGCCGACCTGCCGCCGCCGGTCGCTCCCGCGGCACCTCTGCCCGTACGGGGCCGCCTGGACGTGGTTCGCCGCCGCACCGTGTCGCCCTTCGTGCAGTCGCTGCCGCTCCTGGCGCTGGGCGTCGCGATGGTTGTGGCGATGTTCGCCTCGGGCATCACGGCGCTCGATACGGATCACTTCGACTTGGCCAAATTGATCGGCGGCAGCCTCGCCTTTGCGGGCCTTTCGGCAGCCTATCTCGCCTGGTTCTTCCGGCGGCAGATGGACGTCACGCTGGAGCGGGCGCGCGGCGAGATCCTCGTGCGCCGGCACGGTGAGGTGGTCGCGTGTCTTCCGGCCCAGCCCGAGAACCTGGGCTGGCTCGTGGGACGCCCGCATCGGGTGCACGCCTGCTACCTGCAGGACGGGCGCGGCAATATCGCGCTGACCCTCGCTGAACCTTCCGCCGAACTCATCGCGTCCCTTCGCGGGCTCTACGAGATGCCGGCGTCGGCACGGGCTCGCGTCGCAAGCGAGCCGGCGAGGGCCCATGCGGAGCCCCTTGGCAGGGAGGCCGAGGCGCTAGACCGAGAGGCGCTAGACCGCGAGGCGCTAGACCACGAGGCGTTGGAAGCTGCCCAAGAGCTGAGCTGAACCCCGGGGTCGAAGTTCGGGGTGAGGGTACTAAACTCGCGGCGATGACCGCTGAGCCCATCGAGCCCGAGGCGCTCCGCCCGCACTACTCGGCCTTTCTCCGCGAGGGGCGCGTCCTTCTCACGGGTCACTCGCACCAGGCCTGGCCGGACGTGGCACGCGAAGGGCTCGCGGAAGCCTTCACGCGAGCCGCGACGCACGTCGACGACAAATGGGGCCCGGCCACGGAAGCCGCCAACGCGCTCCGCGCCTACGTGGCCCGGGAGCACGGCGGCCAACCCGAGGACGTCGCCCTCGCCACGAACAGCCACGAGCTTCAGCTCCGCTTTCTGTCGGCCCTCGACCTGCGCTCCCGGCCGCGCATCGTGACCACCAGCGGCGAGTTTCACAGCCTCCGCCGTCAGCTCACGCGCCTCGCCGAAGAAGGCCTCGAGGTCACCTGGGTACCGGCGGAGCCGGCCGTCAGCCTCGCCGAACGCCTCGCCGCCGAGCTGCGCGAGGACGTGGCGGCGCTGTTGGTCTCGAGCGTGCTCTTCGAGACGGCCACGCGCGTCCCGAACCTCGCCTTCGCCCTCGAGCGGGCCCGGGCCCTCGGCG
>JBCCAW010000066.1:0-16056 GCA_039814655.1 Myxococcota bacterium
AGGTTGTCGCGAATGACCGTCCCGAACTCGGCCTCCTTGCGGTAGTCGAGCTCTTCCGTGAGCGAGCGCTGCACCTCGTCGAGAATCAGGCCCAGGTTGATCTTCATCGGCGCGAAGATCGCGAAGAAGGGCGCTGCGCGCCGGCCCACCCACAGGTCACAGGCCAGCCGCGTGCGAATGCCCGGGTACTGGATCTTGAGCGCGACGCGGCGCCCGTCCTTCGTCACCGCGCGGTGCACCTGGCCGAAGCTCGCGGCGTTCACGGCCTCGCGCTCGATGGAGGCGAAGATGGCCTCGGGCCGCGCGCCGAGCTCCTTCTCGACGGTCTTGGCCACTCGTCGCCAGGGCGAGGGGTCCACCTTGTCCTGCAGCCGGGAGAGCACCTCGGCCCACTCCCGCGGCAAGAGATCCACGCGCGTGCTCATTACCTGGCCGACCTTGATCAGGCCGCCCTTCATCTGCACGGCCGTGCGGTAGAAGCGCTCCGCCGCCCGCTGGTGAATGGCGGACCAGCGCTCCGGCGAGGGGCTCCGGCCCCACCAGCGGAGCGCGAGCCACCGACGAAAGTAGGTCCACCAGATCGGGACCAGCATCACCGTCAGGTAGGTCGCTCGTGCCGGAATGAGCCAGAGGCGCTCCATCGGCACAGAGCTAGGGCAGGGGGCCCCGCGCAACAAGGTCGCCATGACGGGGGACGGGCCCCAGGTGACGAGGTGGAAACGTGGACCCAGGGTCAAGGCCGCGGCGCTTGGCCCGTTCTAGCGTGGGGAATCGTGGAAGGGGCGTCGAGCCAAAGTAGCGAGCTCCGCGTCGTTCTGCGCCAGGGCAAAAACCTGGTCGCGACCTGGGAGAACCTCGTGCTCGCGTACTGGGAGGAATCTCCGACGGCCGAGCCCATGCGGGCCATCCACGAGGCGCACCTCGCGCTGCTCCACCGCTACCCGAAGGTCGGCCACCTGGTGCTCGTGCGCGGTGGCGCGCTGATGCCCTCGGCCGAGGGCCGGGAGGTCGCGACGCGCTACTCCGGGAAATCGCGCATGAGCTCCATCGCCATCGTGCTCGAGGCCGAAGGCTTCTGGGCCGGCGCGGCGCGCGCCTTTCTCACCACTGTGCTCTTTCTCAAGTCGCGGAGCGGCGCCCCCACGCAGCTCTTCCGCGACGCAGACGCCGCCCTCGAGTGGCAGGGCCGCATGCTCGGGGACGCCGCGCCCAATCGCATCGCGACGGCGGCCGCGCTCCGTGAGCTTCGGCGCGAAACTCAACGCTGAGCCCTACGCCTCGGCGTAACGTGCCCATCGGACCTCCGTATCGGGAGGGCGCTCGGCGCGGAGGAAGAGGCATGCGAGTCGTCATCATCGGCAACGGCGTAGCCGGCATGGAAGCCGCGCTCGAGGTCCGCCGGCGGGAGCCCGCCTGGGAGATCACCATCATCAGCGAGGAGTCGGACCACTTCTTCAGCCGCACGGCGCTGATGTGGGTCTTCGCCGGCCAGCTGAGCCACCAGTGCATCGAGCCCCTCGAGCGGGACGTGTACGCGCGGCTGAACTTCCGCCGGGTCCGCGCGCGGGCCGTGGGCATCGACGTGGAGGCGCGGCAGGTGCGCATAGCGGGCGGCCACGATGCGGTCCCCTTCGACCGCTTGCTCATCGCCAGCGGCTCGAAGCCCCGCCCCGGGCCTTGGCCCGGCTCGGAGCTCGCGGGCATCGGCCACTTCGTCACGCACCAGGACCTGAGCTGGTACGAGGCCGAGGTGCACGGCGGTCCGAGCCGCGGCGGGCCGCCCCCGAACGCCGACGCGCACCTGGCCTTCTCCACGCCGGACTCGCCCTACGCGAAGCGCCCCGTGGCCGCGGAGACGCGCGGTCGCCCCGCCAAGGACGTGGCCGTCATCGGCGGCGGGCTCATCGGAATCGAGGCCGTCGAGGTCGCCCACGCGGCCGGCCTGCACCCGCGCTTTTTCATTCGCGAAGAGTGGTTCTGGCCCATGGCCATCGACCGCACCGAGTCGACGTGGATCAGCGACCGCATGCGCGAGCACGGCGTGCACGTGCACCTCGAAGAGAACGTCGAGCGCTTCGAGGGCGAGGGCGTCGTCGAGCGCATCGTCACGGACCAGGGCGACTACGCCGCCGACGCCGTGGTCGTGGCCATCGGCGTCGTGCCGAACACGGATTTCCTGCGCAGCGGCGACGGCGAGGGCGACGGCGACGCACCGGTGACCCTCGACCGCTCGGGCGGCATCGTGGTCGACGAACGCCTCGAGACCTCGGTCCCGGGCGTCTTCGCGGCCGGCGACTGCGCCTCCGTGCGCTGGTTCAACGGGGCGGTCCGGCCGGAGCAGCTCTGGTACACGGCGCGGGACCAGGGCCGCATCGCCGCGCGCGGGCTGCTCGGCGACACCGTGCAGAGCTACGCGCGCGGCCACTGGTACAACTCGGCCAAGCTCATGGACATCGAGTACACGACCGCCGGGCTCGTGAACTTCCACGTCGAGGGGGAGCGCAACTGGTTCTTCGAGGAGACGGGCGCGGTGCGCAGCACGAACCGCATCGTGCTGAGCGGCGACCGCGTCGTGGGCTTCAACTTCCTCGGCCGGCGCTGGGATCACTCGGTGCTCCTCCGTTTCATCGACGAGCACCGCTCGCTCTCCTACGTGCTCGACCACCTGGACGACGCACGCTTCGACACGGAGTTCGTTCCGCCGCTCCGCGTGCCCATGGAGGCGCGGCTGCGCGGGCTCTCCGAAGGCCCGGCGCCGAGCGCCCTTCCCCAGCCCGTGGCGCCGCCGGCGGTCTGACTTCAGCGAGCGAAACGCACGATGGATCTCCAAGGACAGAACGGCCTCGACGCCGCCTTCCGCGCGAGCTGGCGCAACCGCGGCGGGCTCGCGTGGCTCATCGCCGGCACGCTGGTCGGCTTCTACACGCTGCTCTACTTCGGCGGCGACCTCGGTCTAAACGACATCCCCGCGCTCAACTTCGATCGCTGGGCGCAGGCCATCGGGCTCCCGAGCCGCTGGCATCTCTACGGGCTTCTCTACACCGTCGGCGTCGTCGGCGGCGGCATCGCCTACCTCCGCAAGCACGGCAACAGCCGCTACAACACGTACCGCATCGCCGTGAACATCGCCGTGCAGGTGCTGCTCGCCTTCACGCTGCCCCTCGCGATGGCCGTCTTCGGCCAGGGCTCCTACTACTTCAGCTACCTCTGGCCCCTCGCCTGGTACGATTTTCATCCGGGGCATCTGGCGAGCCTTCCCGCGGCCGTGGCCGTGTGGACCCTCGGCGGCGCGCTCGTGCTCGCGCCGCTCATGGCCTACCGCTACGGCAAGCGCTGGTACTGCTCCTGGGTCTGCGGCTGCGGCGGCCTCGCCAACACCTTCGGCGACCCCTGGCGGCATCTGACGGCCAGCTCGACCAAGAGCTGGAAGTTCGAGAAGGTCGCCGTGCACACGGTGATGTTCATCGCCATCGGCTCCACCTTCGCGCTCTTTCTCGACTACTTCGCCGGCGACAGGATGCCCACGCTCCATCGCATCGTCGACGGCGGCGACTGGTGGTCCGTGAAGCGCCTCTACGGCTACGTGGTCGGCTCCATTCTCGCCGGCGTGATCGGCACGGGGCTCTATCCGCTGCTCGGCCCGCGCGTGTGGTGCCGAAACTTCTGCCCCATGGCGGCGCTCCTGGGCCTGCAGCAGAAGCTCGGGCGCTTCCGGATCACCGTGAAGCCGGACATGTGCATCAGCTGCGGCAACTGCACCACCTACTGCGAGATGGGCATCGACGTGCGCAGCTACGCGCAGAGCAACGAGAGCTTCACGCGCTCGTCGTGCGTGGGCTGCGGCATGTGCGCGCACGTGTGCCCGCGCGGCGTGCTCCGCCTGGAGAACCTCACCAAGAAGCGCGACCAGGCCGACAAGGCGCGCCAGGGCCTGCCCGTCGTGAACCTCTGACGCCGCTTCGCCCGGCGGCGCGCCGCGACCTGGCGTACGCTCCGGCGCCATGACGGTCTTCGAGGCGCACCGCGTGCGCATGGACGATGGCATGGAGCTCGCGTGTTACCGCGCGGTCCCGGAAGGCACGCCGGCCGGCACGCTCTACGTGACCCACGGCGTCGCCGAGCACGCCCGGCGCTACGGCCGGCTCGCGGAGGCCTTCGTGGCCGCGGGCTGGGAGGTGCACACGCACGATTGGCGCGGCCACGGCGAGAGCGTCGATGCGTCGCATCCGCTCGGGCACCTCGCGGACCGGGACTCCTTTGCGCGCGCCGTGGCGGACCTGCGCGCGCGCCTCGAGGCGCTTCGCCAGGACCGGCCGCTCGTGCTCCTCGGGCACTCGGGCGGCTCCTTTCACGCGCAGCGGCTGGTGACGGAGACGCCGGCGCTCATCGACGCGCTCGTGCTCAGCGGCTCGAATGGCGCGCCCCCGCCCATCGCCGCCGCGGGACGCGTCATCGCCCGCATCGAACGGGCGCGCGTGGGCCGGCGCTCGGGCTCGGCGCTGCTCCAGAAGCTCAGCTTCGGCGACTACAACAAGGCCTTCGCGCCGAATCGCACCGAGTACGACTGGCTGAGCCGGGACCCGGCGGAGGTGGACGCCTACGCCAGCGACCCGCTCTGCGGCTTCGCGCTCTCCACGCAGGGCTGGGTCGATCTCCTCGATGCGCTCGGCGCGTTGACCAAGCCGGCCGCGCTCGCGCGCATCCCGAAGGACCTTCCCGTGTACATCTTCAGCGGGGACGAGGACCCCGTCGGGCAGAACGGCAAGGGCGTAAGGAGCCTCGCCGAGGCCTACCGGAAGGCCGGGCTCCGGCGGGTCACGCTTCGCCTTTACGCGAAGGGCCGGCACGAGATGCTCAACGAGATCAACGCCGCGGAGGTGCGCGACGCGCTCCTCGGCTGGTGCCAGGAAGCCATGGCCTGACCGCGCCGTCGCGCCAACCCTTCGATTATTTCGAAGCCATCCCTCAGCGTTTGCATTTTATCCCCAGGCGGGGACACTTTGGGTCGACAACCGATAGGTTAGGGGACGCATGAACGACGATTTGACCGAGGCGGACCGACCGCCGAGCCCGCCGCCGCGACTCCTTCCGGACGCGGCGGAGAGCAAGCTGAAGCCGAACCTCGGTGCGGATTTCCAGGCCTCCATCGTGGTGTTCCTGGTGGCGCTGCCGCTCTGCATCGGCGTCGCGCTCGCGAGCGGCGTCCCTCCGGCCCTCGGCCTGATCACGGGCATCGTCGGCGGCATCCTCATCGGCGCCTTCTCCGGGTCGCCGCTCCAGGTGAGCGGACCCGCCGCGGGCCTCCTCGTCATCATCTACCAGTTCGTGCAGGACGAGCGCTTCGGGCTGCCCATGCTCGGCGTCGTGGTGCTCGCCGCCGGAGTGATTCAGTTCGCGGCGGGCGTCGCCGGCCTCGGCCGCTGGTTCCGCGCCGTCTCGCCCTCGGTCATTCAGGGCATGCTCTCGGGCATCGGCGTGCTCATCTTCGCGAGCCAGTTCCACGTGATGGTGGACGACTCGCCGCCGAAGGAAGGCTGGATGGCGCTCCTGACCATTCCGCAGGCCATCTACAAAGGCGTGAGCCCCTCGGTCGGCGACCGGGCACATCATATCGCGGCGGCCATTGGCCTCGTGACCATCGTGAGCCTGGTGGCCTGGAACCAGCTCAAGCCGAAGCAACTCAAGTTCATCCCCGGGCCCCTGGTCGCCGTGGTGCTGGCGACGGCGGTGGCCGCGATCTTCAGCGCGCCGATTCTCTACATCGAGATCCCGGACTCGCTCATCGCGAGCCTCAACATGCCCACGCTCGAGAGCTTCACGCGCCTCACGGAGGGGCCGACGCTCAGCGTCGTGTTTACGCTCGCCATCGTGGCGAGCGCCGAGACGCTGCTCTGCGCCACGGCCGTCGACCGGCTCCATGAGGGACCGCGCACCAACTACGACAAGGAGCTCTGGTCCCAGGGCGTAGGCAACATGGTCTGCGGCGTGTTCGGCGCGCTGCCGGCCACGGGCGTCATCGTGCGAAGCTCGGCCAACGTCGAGGCGGGCGCGACCACGCGGCGGAGCGCCATCATTCACGGCTTTTGGCTGCTGCTGACGATCCTCCTCGTGCCGCACCTGCTCGAGGTCATCCCGAAGGCGTGCCTCGCCGGCATTCTCGTCTACACGGGCTACCGGCTCTTCAACTGGAAGGCGCTCGTGAACCTCGGCAAGAAGGCCGGGCGCGGCGAGCTCGCCATCGCGCTCATCACCATCACCACGATGGTCGCGACGAACCTGCTCACGGGCGTGATGCTCGGCTTCGGCCTGAGCATCGCCAAGCTGCTCTACACCTTCACGCACCTCGAGGTGGACGTGGCGGAGGAGCCCGGGCGCGTCGACATCTCGCTCCACGGCGCGGCGACCTTCGTGCGCCTGCCGGAGCTCGCGGAGACGCTCGAGCGGCTGAAGCCGGCGCAGCACGTGTACCTGCACGTGGGCGGCGTCGCCTACGTGGACCACAGCATCATCGAGCTGCTCCAGGCCTTCGAGACGAGCTACGAGGACCGCGGCGGCCAGGTGATCATCGAGTGGAACGACGTGGACCTCCGCGGCGGAAAGCGCATCCACACGAAGGGTCCCGGCGTATCCTCATCTGGGAACCCTAGGCAAAATCTGGCCACGGCTTCACGTCTGACGGGCGCGGGATCGGCGAACACCCCACAGGGTCTGCCGGCCGAGCCGTGAGGCGACTCCACGCGGGTGCCTCTCGAAAGGAGAGGTAACCCGTGACTTCCGCGGGAGCCTCTCGACGCCGAGGCCCCCGATGGACTGGCTCAACTACCACCACCTGCTCTACTTCTGGATGGTCGCGCGGGAAGGGACGATCTCCCGGGCGGCAAAGGAGCTGCGGCTCGCGCAGCCGACCATCAGCGGTCAGATCCGAGCGCTCGAGCGCTCCCTCGACCAGAAGCTCTTCACGCGGGTGGGGCGGAATCTCCAGCTCACGGAGACGGGGCAGCTCGTCTACCGCTATGCGGACGAGATCTTCACGCTGGGCCGCGAGCTGACCGAGACGCTCAAGGGCCGACCGAGCGGCCGGCCCCTGCGGCTCCGCGTCGGCGTGGCGGACGTACTCCCGAAGCTCATCAGCCGACGGCTCCTGGCCCCGGCGCTCTCCATGCCCGAGCCGGTGCAACTCGTGGTGCAGGAGGGCAAGACCGAGCAGCTCCTCGCCGAGCTCAGCATTCATGGGCTCGACATGGTGCTCGCGGACGCGCCTATTGGCGGCGCCGCGCGCGTGAAGGCCTACAACCACCCGCTCGGCGAGTGCGGCCTGACCTTCTTCGCGGTCGAGGAGATCGCGGCGCGGCACCGGGACGAGTTCCCGCGTTCCCTCGACGGGGCGCCGGTGCTGCTGCCGACAGAGAACACCATGCTGCGGCGCTCCATCCAGCATTGGATGGAGGACGCGGACGTGCGACCGCGCATCGTCGCAGAGTTCGAGGACTCGGCGCTGATGAAGGTCTTCGGTGAGCAGGGCGCGGGCATCTTCCCGGCCCCGACGGTCATCGAAGACGACGTATGCCGGCACCACAACGTGCGGGTCGTGGGGCGGGCGCCCACCATTCGCGAGCGCTTCTACGCCATCACCGTCGAGCGGCGCATCAAGCACCCGGCGGTGCAGGCCATCAGCGACGCGGCGAAGCAGAACCTCTTCGACGGCGCGGGCGTGTCCGAAGGGCCCCGAGAAAACCTCGCGAACGGCACCGCGAACGGCACCGCGAACGGCACCGGCGCCTCGAGCGGCTCGGCAAGCGCGACGCACGGCAGCGGCGCCAACGGCCACGCGAACGGCCACGACGCCAACGGTCGCGCCGTGGGCATGGACGCGGCCGCCGAAGAAGAGTGACCCGCTAGCCGGTCGCACTGCGGTCGCGCTGCGGTCGCTAGCCGGTCGCTCTGCGGTCGCTAGCCGGTCGCGCCATCGAGCAGCGCAGCCGCCGGGAGGAGTCCGCTAGCGCGGGAGGAAGCGACTGAGCCCCGGGCGCACGACGTTCCGGCGCACGCTCCGCGCGGCGCCGCGGAAGCCGCTGGGGAAGCTCCGAAAGGCGACGTCGACGTGCCCGCTGTCCGTCTGCACGCTGTGCAGCGTCACGAAGGACGTGAGCGCGGCGACGGCGTGACGCACGATGGGGTTCTTGCCGATCTTCGGGTCGCGCATGAGGTCGAGGACGATGCGGTTGTCCTTCGCCTCGGCGATGACCGGGGAGCGCTTGGGCAGGTAACCGATGAGCGTGCCCGGGTTCGATAGATCGAGGGCGCCGCTCTTGATGAGCGCGGCGACGGGGGTCTCCGCGTCGCCGTTCAGCTTCAGCGAAATGTCCTCGAGGCGAAGGGCCACGGTGAGCTCGTCCTCGTTGAAGACGACGCGGTCGATGAAGACCACGGCGGAGGCGCGCAGCGGCGTGGCCATGGGGTCCACGGAGGCGGCGACCTTCAGCCCCGGGGGCACCGGGTCGATCTTGAGATCCTTGACCTTGCCGGAGGCTTCGGCCTGGCGCCCGGCCCAGCGCAGGGCGCTGATGGGCAGCCCCACGCGGAGGCCGAGGGCGCCGCGAATCGCGCGGCCGAGCTCATCGGGGTTCTGACGAAGGTAGTTTCGGGCCGCGCCTAGGGCGGCCTGGGCCATGGACATGGCGCGAGCATACATCCGCGGCGCAGACCGCAACCACTCGCGATCGCCCCGAAATCGGCGGCAAAAAATGATGCGATGCGTCAGACGGGACGCAGCTGCGGCCAGCGCCTCCCGTCGCTCAGCCGCGGGCGAGGTCGTCCGGCGGCGCGGCGACGCCTTCGAAGAGCGCCCGGTAGGCCGCGGGAATGGGCGTCGCGACGAAGCCCTCCATGGCCACGCACGCCTGGGTGATCTCGGCGCGGACGCAGGTGCGCCCAGCCACGACGCCGCGGTACGCCATGGTGACGCTCTTTTCGCCGAGGCGCGCCGTCCAGAGGTCGATGAGAAGGCGATCGCCGAAGCGCACGGGCGCGAGAAAGTCCGTCTCTACGCGCACGGCGGGCCAGCCGACGCGGTCACGCTCGAGGCACGTGCGGTAGCCCTCGGCGCGCGCGTCGAAGAGGTCTTCGAAGACGCAGTGGAAGAAGTGGAGGAAGCGCGGGTAGTAGACGAGCTGCGCGTGGTCCTCGTCACCGAAGCGCACGGCGCGCTCGCTTCGGAAGGCCACGCTCAGGTCCCCTCGGGGACGGCGCAGTAGCCGAGGTTCGCGGCGGGGTCCGCGGGGTCGCTCGCGTCGCCGAGACCCACGCAGAGCAGCGCCCCGCCGCAGGTCGGCGCCCGCGCGTCGCAGGCCAGGGCGCAGCGCGAGACCTCCTCTTCGCCAGGAAAATCGACGCAGACCAGTCCCGGTTCGCAGGCATCGCTGAAGAGGCAGGCCGCGCCTTCGGCGGCCTCGCCGCCCAAAAAACACACGGCCGGACCGTCGGCGCCGGGCAGACATACGCTCTCGCCGTCATCGCAGAGCGGCGTCTCCAGCGGATCGCAGGTGGCCATGCAGAGGGGGCCGCGATCGGACTCCGTGCCGACGCAGAGCGCTCCCTCTTCGCAATCGGCCTGGACCAGGCAGCCCTCGCCGAGCTCGGCGCGCCCAAGGTCGGAACACGCGCCGCTGACGAGGAGCATCGAGAGGAAAGCCGAACGCACGGACGTCGGGTAGCCGACGGGAACGCGCGCGTCCATCGGTCGCGCCTCGGAAGCCGCCGCGTTCGGGCGTCCGCCGTCCCCAATTCCGGGTCCACGGCACGGGACCCGACGTGCAGGGATTTCGAACGGTCTCGGGAGGGTCCGCGAACGGACATCTTCCAGCGATTTCATAGCGTGAGCGGGGACACGGAGCCGCTACGCTCCTCCCCCCGACCCGCGGCACGATGCGTTGCGAGGCCCTCGCCCCGCTGGTACACCGGCCTTTCTGATGACTTCGATGCTTTCGACGCCCCGCTTCGCTTCTTCGCTGCCTCGCCTGCTCCTGGCGGGGCTTCTCGCCGCCGGCGCCTGCGGCGACGATTCGGGCACCGGGGGCGAAGACGACGCGGGGATGGACGGCGACGTCGAGGTCGATGCCGGCCCGATGATGTCGCAGCTCTACGGCAACTGCACCGAGGACTCGCAGTGCCCGGGCCCCGAGGGCGTGTGTCTGACGACCGGGTTCCCGAACGGGCTCTGCTCGCGCAGCTGCTTCATCGACCCGAACAACCCCGAGATTCGCGACGCCACCAACTGCCTGCAGACCTTCCCGAATGGGATGCAGCGTTTCGGTGCGTGTGTGGACGTGGCCGGCCAGGGCGCCTGCCTTCCCACCTGCGTGGCCGCCATCGACTGCGGCGGCCCCCCCTTCGCGTGCGCGACGATCACGCCGGCGCCGGGCGCCATGGGCACCGTCGACGTCTGCCAGGTGCTGTGCGCCAGCGCCGCGGACTGCGGCGAGGGAGCGGAGTGCAACCCCTACAACGCCCGCTGCGTCGCCCCCGGCGGCACGCCGACGACGGGCGCCGAAATCGGCGAGGCCTGCAGCGTCGAAGCTCCGTGCAAGAGCGATGTATGTGCGGCGGGCATCTTCGGACGGGCCGCCCCCGGCGGCTACTGCGTTGGGACGTGCCGCATCCCGCCGGAGTCGTCCTTCGCGGGAAGCCTCCCGCGCGCCGGATGCCCCGGCGGGGCCGTGTGCCTGCCGGGCACGGAAGGGTCGGCGGGGACCTGCGCCGACGAGTGCGTGCCCGGTGGCGACGACTGCCGGGCTGGGTACTTCTGCGCGAACGTGCTCAGCGGAGTGACGTTCTCGAATGGGATTTGCGTCCCCGAGGCATGAAGGACGGAGCGGCCTGGACCGGGCCGCGTCCAACAAAACGATGCCCGCTTGCGCGGGCGGGCAAAGAGGATGGTGCAGGATGAAGAGCGTGGAACGGATTCTTCTAGTGGCGGCGCTTGCGCTTCCAATGACGGCTTGTGGCGACGACGCTTCTGCCGATGGCACGGGCACGCCCGAGGACATGGGCACGATCGAAGTCGACATGGACACGCCGGATCCCGGCACCTGCGAGGAGTACGCGGCGTGCGGCGGCATCGGTGATTGCGGCGGCAACGTGGGCCTTCGCCTCCCGCCGCTTCCCTCGGCGCTTCCGGCCTGCAACGGCAGCGAGAGCTTCGCCTTCCCCGGTGCCGATTGGTGCCAGGCCGAGGTGACCGTGCTCATCGGCGCCGCCGAGTGGTGTGGCCCCTGCCGCACCGAGTCGACGGTGCTCCGCGACAACCTCCTCGAGGTCTTCCGCGACGAGCCCGTGCGCGTCGTTCAGGTCCTCACCCAGGACATCGACTTCGCCACCGCCGGTCAGGCGGCCTGCGACCGCTGGATCAACGACTTCTACTCCGTGGACAGCTTCGGCGACGGCACGGACACCTTCGCGGAGCCGGGCAAGTTCAACCTCGTCCTCGACCCGGAGGGCCTGACGCGCGTCTACGAGTTCGGCGCGCTCCCGAACACGCTCCTCATCGACGGCGACGGCATCATCGCCGCGCGCCTCACGGGCCTCGAGGGCACCGCGGCGAACCCCATCGCCGGCCTCGTGGACCGCGTCCAGGCCCTCCTGGACGAAGCCGCCGAGTGAGCTAGCTGGAGGCGGCCGCGGGGCCGCCACCGTGAAACCGCGCCATGACGCCGTTCGGACGCTTCACCCTGCTCCTCGCACTCACGCTGATGGTGGGGAGCGTGGAGGTCCGAACGGTGTGCGCGCAGCCGGAACCCGCGGCGGAGGACTCCGCGGCGGAGGACTCTGCGGCGGAGGACTCTGCGGCGAGCGAAGCTGCTCCAGGCGAGGAGCGGGCCCCGGACGCCGAGGGGCTCGCGGAGAACACCGACGGCGACGCGGCCGAGGCCGAGCCCGCCGACGCCGAGCCCGCTGAGGCCGAGCCCGCTGAGGCCGAGCCCTTCGAGCTGCCGGACGACCTCGACGCGGACGACGGCGGTGACGACTTCTTCGGCGACATTCCCGACGACGTCGAGCTCGAAGAGCCGAGGTTCTTCGAGCCGATCACCTTCTCCCTCACGTCGACGACGGTCGTTCAGTACCGCTTCGACAACTACAACACGAACGAGACCGACGACGATTTCCTCGGCATCTGGGAGCGCCTCGAGCCAAGCCTGCAGCTCGGCGACTTCCGCCTCACGGCCCGCCTCGACGCCTTCTTGAAGGGCTTCGACACCGAGTGCCCGCCCACGGCGTCGAACTGCGGCGTGGACAACGACGTGCGCCTCGAGCGCCTCGGCCTTCACTACGGCAGCGGGCCCTGGAGCGTGGACGCGGGCGACAGCTACGCCGTGCTCGGCAGGGGCATCGCGCTGAGCTTGCGCCGCGTGGACCAGCTCGGCGTGGACAACTCGCTGCAGGGCGGCCAGGCCGCCTACAACGGGCGGCGCGTCTACGCGAAGGTGCTGGGCGGCGCGGTGAACCCGCAGAACCTCGACCCGCAGACGCTTCAGATTCGCCGCGACCCGGAAGACCAGCTCCGTTTTCCCTTCGACGCGCGCGACCGGGACATGGTGGTGGGCGGCGAAGGTGGCGTGCGCCTGCCCCTGGGCGGCGAAGGCGCGCCGACGCTCGACGTGGGCGTGCTCGGCCAGGCGACCTACTTCGCCAACACCTCGGACCGGCTGAGCTCGCTCGAGACGACGCTGAACGTCTTCGGCGGCCACATGAGCCTCCCGGACCTCGCGGACGGTGCGCTGAACCTCTACGTGGAAGCCAACGCCATGCGCCGCTTCCGCCAAGGTTCCATCGGAACCCGCGACGTGGACGACCGGGAGTGGGGCCACGCCATTTACGGCGCCGCCCAGTTCCAGCAGGGGTCCTTGGGCATCGCGCTCGAGTGGAAGGAGTACGCCAACTTCCTCCTCTCGGACACGATCCCGCTCATCGGGGAAAACCAGGAGTACCGCATTTACGGCGCGCAGCCGACGCTCGAGCGCGACGCCGAGCGGCCGCGGCACCTCTACAACGCGCGCGGCGGACGCGTGCAGGTGGACTACGGCTTCGCGCCGGGGCCGTGGAGCATGAGCGGGACCTTCCTGGCCTACGCACACGCCGAGAGCCCGGACGTGAACCCTTGGCAGGAGGGCATTCTCGTCACGCACCCCTCGCTGAAGGTGCAGCGCGTGAACGACGCGCTCGGGGCGGATGAGATCGGCTGGACCCTGGACGTCGAGGTCGGCTACCGGCGCGAAACCTGGCTCGTCGACACGGTGGCCTTTGCCTCGCAGCGCGGCGATAGCGACTGGCAGGTCTGGCATGGGAAGTTCGAGAGCGGCGTGGTCTTTGGCGAGCACTCCCTCGAGCTCACCATCGACCAGCGGAGCGAAGAGCAGCGCCTGAGCGGCCTCCTCAAGCGCTACGAGCGCGGCACCGCGAGCCTGACCTACTCCTGGCGGGGTCGGGTCCGCGTGGCGCCGACGCTCGGCTGGAACACGGAGTTCCCGCTGAACCCGACCTACTACCCGGCACTGGAGGCACGCTTCGACTTCCTCGAAGGAAGTTTCCTGCGCGTCTTCGGTGGCCAGACGCCCGCGGGCATCATCTGCTCGGGCGGCGTCTGCCGGGAGGTCCCGGCCTTCGAGGGCGTGCTCACCGAGCTCGTCATCCGCCTCTGAACCGTCCGGGCCCCGTGTCCGCTCCCTCCGCGCGCCGTCCGCCGCGCCGCACTCGACCAGAAATCACGCCGCGAGAAATCACGCCGCGGATGAATCCGCGCCCCGCTCGCCCGTCGGAGAAACGCATGCGACCCATGACCCGCCCCTTCGCCCTGCTCTCGGCTTTGGCCCTCGCGGCCACCGTGTCCTTCGCGCCGCCGCTGGCGGAGGCCCGGGTCGGCGCCCGGCCGCCGGCCTTTTCGCTGCCTTCGATTCCCGGCGGGCCGGTGAGCGGCAACTTCGAGATGAGCGACCACCTGGGCGAGAGCCCCGTGGCCATCGTCTTTTGGGCGACGTGGTGCGAGCCCTGCAAGCAGCAGCTGCCCCTCTACCAGCAGCTCTACGAGCGCTACCAGGAGCAGGGGCTCAAGGTCGTGGCCGTGTCCATGGACGGTCCCGAGACCCTCGCGCGCACCTCCCCGGTCGTGCGGCGCCTGGGCCTGACCTTCCCCGTCGTGAGCGACCTCGACACGGCGGTCACGAGCCGGCTCAACCCGCGGCGCGGCGCGCCCATGACCGTGTGGGTCGATCGCAGCGGCCGCATCGTCTACGAGCGCGAGGGCTTCACGCTCGCCGAGCGCAACGACATCGCGCGGGGCATCGCCGCGCTCGTTCGTCGCGGCGCGAACTGAGACGGAAGGGCGCCGTGGACGAAGGCGTCTTTCGGGTCCTGAGCGCGCTTGGCCATGGTCGCCCCATGGCCCGCAGCGCCCTGGTGCGCGTGGCCAGCGAAGCGCACTCGGTGGTCGCGGCGCTCGAGAAGGACAAGACGAAGTGGTTCACGGCCACGGGGCCGACGGTGCAGCTCAACGAGCGCGGGCTGGCGGCGCTCGCGCGCGAGCTGCACGGCCGGCGCCCGCCGGCGGACCCGGGCGAAGCGCTCGCGATGCTCACCGCGCAGCTTCGCGGACGCCCTTCGCCGCGCCGCGAGCTCGACCAGGTGCACGCGGACCCGGCGAGCACGCTCGAGCGGGCCCGGCGCCTCCTCACGGAAGGCGACGCCCAGCGGGGCCTGTTGTTCCTGGGAGACGACGACGGGATCGCCGTCGCGCTCGCCGGCCTGCTGCACGCGGCGGGCATCGAGCGCCGCCTCGACGTGCTCGACCTGGACGACGCGCTCCTGCGCTGGGCGAGCGGCGCCGTGAACGACGAGGCGCGCCTGACGACGCACGTGCACGACCTCCGCGAGCCGCTCCCGAAGGGCCTTCGGGGACGCTTCGGGTGCGTGGTGACGGACCCGCCCTACGCGCCGGAGGGCTTCGCGCTCTTTCTCGACCGGGCCCTCGAGGCCTTGAAGCCGGCCGGGCGCCTGTGGCTGAGCTTCGGCGGCTCGCGCCGCGCCCCGGACCGCGTGCTCGCGAAACAGCGCCTGGTGACGGAGGCCGGCTGGCTCATCGAGGCCGGGGAGCCGGACGCCACCGGCTACGACGGAGCCGAGTCCATCGGCGCCACGAGCACGCTCTGGCGCCTCCGCCGCACCCCGGAGACCCGCCCGCTGAAGCGCTCCACCGAGTCCCCCCTCTACACCCGCCGCCCCCCCAAACCCGGCGAACCCGGGGACGGACCCGACTAACCCAACAAACGCCCCGAAAACCCCCACAATTTCAACCCGATTTTGGGGACGGACCCGACTAACCGAACCACGAGGCGCACCCGTAGACCCCCCAGGCCGCGACGCGAGGGTCCGGGCGGGGTGCACTCGAAGCCCACGAACCCCAGACCCTTCCCCATGACGCGCGCGCTCCCGCTCCTCGCACTGCTGCTGGCCTGTGGGTCGTCGGACGAGGCGTCCACCCGTGGCCCCGACACGACTCCACAAGCGGTCGTGGAGCTCGAGACCGAGGCGCTGGTGTTGGCCTGGGAGGTCACGAGCACGCGCTGGGGCCGGGAGCTGCTGCTGGTGAAGCGCGACGGCCGGACCCGGTTCCTCCAGGAGCCGGGCGGTCTCCGTAGCGAGCGGACGCTCACGAGCGGGGAGCTCGCCCAGCTTCGCGCGGACCTCCGGGACGCGGAGGTCTGCGCCTCCCGCTCCCGCCGCGAGGGCACCGCGGACGAGAGCCGACCGCAGCTCACGCTCGCCATGGACGACGCCGCCCTCCGCTGCGACCTCCACCTCTGGTGGGGCGAGTGGGAGGCCACGGACGCCTGGCCGGTGCTCGACGGGCTAAGAAGACGCCTCCGCATGGAAGCCACCCCCGGAGACGGAGACGGAGACGGAGACGGAGACGGAGACGGAGACGGAGACGGAGACGGAGACGGAGACGGAGACGGAGGCGGAGACGGAGACGGAGGCGGAGAGTTAGACGGGGAGGGGGGGGGGGCC
>JBCCAW010000604.1:0-3608 GCA_039814655.1 Myxococcota bacterium
ACTCCGTCTAAATCTAAATCCTTTTCCTAAAGTCAGTTGAAAGTCTTGAAAACGTGGTTGAATAAAGAAGTTGGGGTTACCTATGATTTGGGGTTGAGTGGAGGGAGGATTTGGCAATTCCTGGGAAGATTCCGGCCTGGAAGTGGACGCCCTCGACGGAGCACCCGGCGTCGATACGGCCCACTACGCCGGCCCGGAGCGCAGCGCGGAAAAGAACAACGAGAAACTGCTCTCCGAACTCCAGCAGCACCGGGCGCGGACGGCGCGCTTCCGGACGGTGATCTGCCTGATCCTGAACGGGGAAGAGCGGTTATTCGAGGGCGTCTGCGAAGGTTGCATCGCTACGGCTCCGATGGGCGAGGAAGGCTTCGGTTACGACCCGATCTTTATTCCCGACGCTGGGGACGGGCCTCATCGAGCGCCTGTGCATCGAAGCGGCCCTCGACGTCAGCTCGAACAATCGCGCGGCCGCGGCCCAGCTCCTGGGCCTGAGCCGCCAGAGCCTCTACTCGAAGCTCCGCCGCCACGGCATCGGCGACCCGACCACCTCGAGCTGAGGGTGCGACGGAAGCGCCGGACTTCGCCTGGCGCGGGCACCCTTCGCCACGCGCCTCACGACTCGTGCGCCCGGCCGCGAGCCGCTACCTTCGCGTAGTGGACGGTCTTCGCTGCGCGGCGCTCGTGCTCTCGGGACTGACCCTTGCTGGCTGCTTCGCCTCGCGCGGCTCGGGGAGCGAGGCCGCGGACCTCGGAGCTGGGGACGCAGCGACCGCCGCCGACGAGGGCCTCGTCGCTCCGGTGGACGGCGCGGCCGCGGACGCGGCCGTGGCGCCGGCCGTGGCCGTCGAGGTCGGCGGCTTCGACCTCGAGACGCTGCGCTACGTGCCGCTGGAGGACGGGGCCGAGCTCGTTCTCCGGCGCGGGGTGACGGCGGGCGGCCACGTCGATCTCGGCCTTCGCTTCCCGGACCTGGCGCCGGAGACCCTCGCCCGCTGGGGTCCCGTGCGCGTGCGCGTGGACGCCTACGAAGCGGAAAGCGGCGACCTCGTCACGTTCGGGCTTTCCACAACGCGCAACTTGAACGAGCGCCGCCTGCTTCTCTCCGAAGAGGGCGTGTTCGTCGGCTGGGCGCAAACGTACTTTCGCTGGGAGATGCGCATCATGGGCTTTTGCGAGATCGCCGCGCGCCTCGACGGGCAACGGGTCCGCGTCGAGGTCGAGGCCGCCTTCCCCGAAGGGCCGACCACGCAAGCGAGCTTGATCGTGGTGCCGCGCGCCGAGGAAGGCGGGATAGGAGTCTGTCCGTAGCGCCGCGTCGAAGCGCGTGCTTCGACGGGCATAGTCGGGGTCTCGTACCTCGCCCAATCGGTTGCGCCCGGCGCCCCACGAAAAACGACGCCCCCACCCCGCCGACATGGTCGGGCCGACGGGGCAGGGGCGAACTCAACCAGAAAGGAGGCACTCACCAAGGTGTCAGGCGTTGATCACCTCCGTTCCGTTCGTCGCGCCGGCGTCGTTGCCGGGCGCCGGTGTGGGGTCTTCCGTCGGCGTCGCACGTCCCGTGCGGCGGAAGCCCATGAGGCGGAGGAGACGCTTGTCGCTGATCACCGCGCGGGCGATGGCGGACCACTGGAGGTACCAGCGCCACACGGCCTCTTCGGCGGCTTCGAGGCGCTCACGGTCGACGGCGGGGGCGGTGTCGGCGGGCTCGGCGACGATGCGGAGCTTGGTCACGAGCGCGTCGGCGAAGGCGAGCTCTTCGTCGTCCAGACCGCGCTCCACGAGGAGCGCGCGCGCGGCGGCGCCGTCGTCGCCGACCTCCGGGTCGGTCTCGAGCGCGCGCACCCGCTCGATGAACTTCTGCACGCTGAACACGACCTGGGAGCCGCTGGTCTGCCGGAGGTTCTGGAAGACGAAGGCCTCCAGCTCGGGATAGGCGTACTGCAGCGTGGCCCGTGCGATGGGGAACCAGCGGTTCTCCCACTGGTCGAGGCGCCCGAGCTCCTCGGGGCTCGCGACGCGGGGCAGAGCGCGGTCGAGGCGCCCGTCGGAGAGCGCGCGGAGGCGATTCCACCCTTCGTCTGCATCGCGCTCCGTGAACCCGTGCTGCACGAGCGCGCGGCTCACGTGCGCGTTGTTCATGCTCAAGAGGAACTTGAGCACCCGGTCGGCCTTATCGCCGACGGTCAATCTGGCCATTTTCAGTTCTTCACTTTCCGACCTCCCATCAGCGGGGGTCGGCGCGTGTTTCGGGGGTCCCGGGACGGAGTTGCGCGGTCCGGAGAAAAAATACTCAGGTGCAGAACCACCTCCCCCTCATCGCGACCCGCCTCTCGACCCTGCAGACTCTCGATCCCCGCGTTTCGAGACGCCTCTGGGCCCGCGCGACTCGGGGTCCCGGCCGCGAGGGACTCGGTCCCCGCCGCGAGGGACCACTTCCCCGGCTCACGAGTCGTTTCTGGAGCTGCGGAAGTGAGTCTGGAGGAGGGGAACGCGAGTCTTTCGGCGGGGAGGGCGAGTCGCGACGCGTCTGCAGGGTGGCCGTCAGCGGGGAAGCCGTCCCGGCACGGTCAAGAGGCGTGCTGGACCGAACACGTTCCGTCGCGCGTGCTCAAAGGGCGACTTCGAAGCCGGGTCGCGACTCTAGGAGGGACCCAAATGCGTGTCCGGAGGGGCCGAAGCCGCTCGGAGAGGCCCAGCCCGAAGTCGCCGAGGCTCCGCGCCGAGGTCCGTCGCGTGTTGGAGTTCTGCTCGTCGGCGGCTCGGCGACCGCTGGCCGAGTTGCCACGCTGGGTGGGCAAAGCTCAACCAGCGACGGCTCTGCTTTCGCGCCGCCTCCGGGCTGGCGCCCGGTGGAGCCGTACCCGGGACCGATCCGTGGGCTCCCGGTGGTCCCGTACCCGGGACCGATCCGTTGCGGGACGGAAGTACAATCGGTGCCACGGCAACGGTGGCTAGCTCGCCAACCGACGCTTAATCCTCACCACCTTGCTCAGTGGGCTCTTCACCGAATGCACTCGGGTGCATCGCCTTGTAGTCGCGGGCCATCATGTTTGCCATGAGGCGAGCGCTCTCGTTGATGCTCAGCATGTCAACACGGCCGTTCGGTAGTTTGCGAATACGCAGAAGCCCGAACAGCTCTATTCGTGCATGCAATATAACATGACCGCTTTGACTCGCCTCCTTAAGGTGGTGAATGTTGTGTTCGAACTCGGCGCGCGATCGAAGGCCACGAAGCGGGTCGATCTTCATAGAGGCACCTCGCTCACACTTCCGCTCTGCGGATCCACAAGCACTGGTGTCCTGCCATCTAGCGACACAATCCACGCCAAGTGCCTGGCGTCTGACACATTCGTCCAATCAAAATCCGACATGAGCACGACGCCTCTGTCCGAATAGCCCAGAATCCCCCACGGCCCCCAATGGCGCCCACATGCCCACGCGAACCGTGTGCACTGTGCGGCAACTACGCCGAGGTCAAAAAGCTCTTGAGAAGGGCGAGCCGGCGTGAGGCTGCCCAAGCCCGTGATCTGCGCCGTCGACGGCTTCGCTCTGGGCGGTGGCTTCGAGATCGCGCTTTGCTGCGACATCCTGCTCGTAACGGAGGC
>JBCCAW010000064.1:0-16192 GCA_039814655.1 Myxococcota bacterium
AGTAGCCGCCGATCTGCTCCCGGCTCTCGGCGAAGGGCCCCTCGGTCACGAGCACCTCCCCGCCGCTGCCGCGCACGACCGTCGCCGTCGGGCTCGGCGCGAGCTCGGAGCCGCCGCGGAGCACGCCCGCGGCGGCGAGCTCCTTGTTGTAGGTCATGAACGCCTCGAAGGCGCCCTTCTGTTCGGCCTCGCTCATGGATGCGTAGGCGCTCTCGTCTCCGTGCAATAGCAGCATGTACTCCATCTCGTCGGTCCTCTCCGAGGGGTCTTCCCTCGCGTGAATCAAAGCGGCGCGGGCCCGTCGGCGCCGGCCACGGCCCAGGCCTGGGCGGCGTAGCGGCCGGCGGCGCTCACGTGCGCCAGCCGCGGCAGCACGCGGGCCAGCGTCCCGTCGAGCTCCCAGCGCCGGAAGCGGTGATACACCGTGCGCCAGGGCGGAAAGGCCGGAGGCAGCTCGCGCCAGGGCCGCCCCGTGGCCAAGACCCAGAGCACCGCGTCGAGCACCTCGCGGTTCGGCCGCGGGGGCCGGCCACGGCGCGGCGGCTCGCCGAAGCAGCGGGCCACGCGGCGCCAGGCCGCGTCCGACAGCGGTGAAGGCGGCGGCGCGGCGCGGCGCAGCGGACGGCGACGGCGGCGCTGCCGGCCCCCCAAGGCCTGGCGCCGGGTCTCTAGGAAGCGGCGCTCGGCAGGAAGCGTGACCGTCGCGAGGGCCTTGTCGAAGGCCGCCTTCGCGTCCCGGGCGCGGCCGAGGCGCCCGAGAAAATCGGCGCGGGCTGCGTGGAGCAGGTGATGCTTGCGCATGCGCGGGCTTCGGTCGGCCAGGTCATCGAGCCACTCGAGGCCGCTCTCCGGGCCGGCGCTCATGCCGAGGGCGATGGCCGCGTTCAGCTCGACGAAGGGCGTCGGCGCCTGCTGCAGCAGCACCCCGTAGAGCCCCGCGATCTGCGCCCAGTCCGTCGCCGCCGGCGTCGCCGCCGAGGCGTGCAGCGCCGCGATGGCCGCCTGCACCTGGTAGGGGCCCGGGGAGCGCTTGGCGAGCGCGCGGGCGAGCACCGCCTGGCCCGCGGCGATCTCGGCGCGGTGCCACAGGCTCCGATCCTGCGCGTCAAGAGCGACGAGGCTCTCCCCATCCTCCGCGACGCGCGCGTCGCGACGGGCGTGCTGCAGCGTGAGCAGCGCGAGGAGCCCCAGCGCTTCGGCGTCGTCCATGGCGTCGGCCACGACCCGCGCGAGGCGGATGGCCTCCCCGCAGAGATGCGCGCGCACACGCTGGGAGCGCTGGGGGAGATAGCCCTCGTTGAAGGTGAGGTACACGGCCGAGAGCACGGCCGCGCTTCGCGCCTCCGGCGACGCGGCCTCGAGACCTCGTCGGCGAAGCGTGGCGCGCGCCTCGCGCAGCCGGCGCCGCATGCGGCTCGCAGGCATCACGAAGGCCCGGGCCACGGCGGCGACGGGCAGCCCGCAGGTCGACTGAAGCGCCAGGGCCACGCGGTCGACGGGCGCGAGCGCGGGGTGACACACGGCGAGGAGCAGATGAAGGCGCGGGTCCGGCTCGCGCATGCCGCTGTCCGCCAGCGCCTCGTCGGGGCGGAGGCCGCGCTCGATGCGCAGCTCCCGGCGTAGCCCGTCGACGAGGCGCCGCCGCGCCACCGTGAGCACCCAGGCGCGCGGCGTCTCCGGAAGGCCGTCCGCGGGCCAGCGCTGGAGCGCCGCGGCCCACGCCTCCTGGAGCGCATCCTCGGCGCTCGCCGCGTCCCGCGTGTGTCGCCGGAGCGAAGCGAGCAGCGCGTCGCGCTCCTCTTCGATGAGCGCCGTGAGCACGGCGGCCACCTCTCCTTCGCTCGGCAGGGTCATCGGTCGTCTCCAGCGAAAGGGCGGGTCAGCGAGCGCCGACGAGGTGGGCGTCCAGGCGAGCGAGGCCCTTCTCGTAGTCGGGTCCGATGACCCGGTCGGCGAACACGGCGAAGAGCCGCGCCGGACCGAAGGGAAGCGGACCCTCGTTGCTCCACGTCACGCGCGTGAGCCCTTCACCCACGGGCTCGAGCACGAAGCGGTCCTGCGTGGCCATGGGCAGGGGCGCCACGTAGTTCATCTCCGCCACCACCTCTCGTTCGTCGTTGCGGACGAGCGTCAGCGTGGCTTTGCCCACCTCCTTGCCGTCGAAGCGCATGGTGGACCCGAGGGCGCCGTCGCTGCCGCCGTATTCGTAGGTCGCGTTCGGATCGCTCTCGGACCAGGGAATCCAGGCCTGGCGCGCCCGGAAGCCGGCCAGGAGCGGGCGAATCTCCTCCGGCGTCCCGTGCACGATGGCGCTGCGCGACACGGCGAGGCGCCGCGGCAGGAGCCAGGCGACGAGGGCGAGGGTGGCGGTGACGATCACGAGGGCAATGGCGGCGTTCATCGGACTTTCCTTCCAGCGCCTGGTCCGGCGCGTTCTGAAAAGAGGTCGCGCTAGCGCTCTTTTGGTGGATTCTACGAAGAAATCACCTCCAATTGCGGCCTTCACGCGTGCATTTGTCTGAAAATAGCGCGCGGCGGTGCCGACGGCGTGCGCGGAGCGGGTGTCAGCCCAGCACGCGGCGCGCCGTGAGCCGGGTGGCGGCCACGATGCTGACCACGAGCAGCACGCCGGCGCTGAGCGCCAGCGGCCCGAGGTGCGGGCCCGGCTCGCCGCGGACGAGCAGCCAGCGGCAGGTCTCGGCCAGGTGGTAGAGCGGGTTCGCGTCGATGAGCACCCGCAGCCAGGGCCGCTCCGTCTCGAGGGGAAAGTAGGTGTTGCTGATGAGGCTGAGCGGAATGCCCAGCAGGAACACCGGGTAGTTCATGTGGTCGATGGCCGGGACCAGCGCCGTGAAGATGAGCGCGAAGGCCGCGAAGGCGAGGCCCGCTAGGAAGGCCAGCGGCGGCATCCAGAGGAGCTGCGCCGTGTGCAGCTCGACCATGCCGGCCGCGTCGAAGGCCGCGAGCACCAGGCAGACGATGGCCGTGTTCATGAAGCCCCGCGCCGCCGCCCAGAGCACCTCGCCCCAGACCAGGTGCGGGAGCTCGACCTGCGTCGCGAGGATGCCGTCCCAGGTCTTCTGGAAGAACATGCGCACGTAGGCCGAGTAGAGGGCCTCGTAGTAGGGCGTGCCGAAGGCCGTGTAGGCGATGAGCCCCGGCGCGACGAAAGCCGTGTAGCTGAGGCGCTCGCCCTCCCAGTCGAGGCCGCCCACGTAGCCCGAGAGGCCGAGGCCGAAGGCGAGAAAGAAGACCACGGGCTCCATGGCCGGCGGCAAGAACGCCGTCTTCCAGTTCCGGAAGTAGACGAGCGCGTTGCGCCGCAGCACGGCGAGGCTCCGCCAGTCGGCCCAGGCCATGAGATGGCCGAGCGCGTCGTGTGCAGCGCTCACGGAGCCTCCTCGTCGGCGAGGGCCAAGAAGAGATCGTCGAGCGTGGGCGGGCGCACGGTGAGCCGCGTCCCCGGAAGCGCCGCGCCGATGGCCGCGAGGCCCGCCGCGTCGACGGGCACGTGCAGCTCGCGGAGCACGCGCCGCGCGCTCAGCCCCTGGGCGGCGACGGCGGCCTCGAAGGCCTCGCGCGCTGGGTCGTCCACGGGCAGCACGAGCACATGGTCGCCGAGCAGCTCGTCCAAGATGTCCTGCGTGGCGCCGCTCGCGACCTGCTTGCCCTTCTGGAGCACGAGGAGCCGGTCCGAGAGGCGCTCGGCCTCGTCCATGTAGTGGGTGGTCAGGATGATCCCCATGCCGGCGCGCCGGAGCTGGTCCGTCAGCTCCCACACGTCCACGCGCGCCGCCGGGTCGAGGCCCGTCGTCGGCTCGTCCAAAAAGAGGATCTTCGGCCGGTGCACGATGCTGCGCGCGATGAGGAGCCGGCGCTTGTAGCCGCCGCTGAGCGCGTGCGGGGACATGCCGGCGAAGCGCGCCAGCCCGAACTGCTCGAGGAGCTCGTCCACGCGCGCGGCCAGCTCCGGGACGCGCGGCCGAAAGTAGCTCGCGTAAACGCGCAGGTTCTGGCGGACGTCGAAGTCGTAGTCGAGCGTGTCCTCCTGCGTGCACACGCCGACGACGCGCTTGAGCTCCGTGCGCAGCTCCGCGAAGTCGCGGCCCTCGTAGCGAATGCGCCCCGCGTCCGGCGTCGCGAAGCCGTAGAGCATGCGGAGCGTGGTGGTCTTGCCCGCGCCGTTCGGACCGAGGAGCCCGAGCACCTCGCCGGCCTCGCAGCGAAGATCGAGGCCCGCGACCACGGTCTCCGCGCCGTAGCGCTTGGTGAGCCCTTCGGCTTCGAGGAGCGCGCTCATGTCAGATCGTGTGGAGCCGGTCGACGGTGCGCCGGAGACGCTCGAGGAGCGGATGCTGCCAGCCGTCGCCAAGGGCTCCGGCAATGCTCCGGTAGTACCAGAGCGACTCTTCACGCGTCGCCGTGAAGCGGTCCCAGATGGCGGCGCCCACGACCTCGTGGTCCCGGAGGATGCTCTCGGCGTTGTGGAGCTTGTCCGCGGCGCTGATGAGCTTGAGCTCCGCGGGCTTGCCACGGAGCGAGGCGATGTAGGCCTCCTTGCGGGCGCGCCAGGGCGGCTTTGGTCGGGTGATGGCGTCGCTCAGGTCTTCCACGAGCCGGCGCACGCGCGGACCGAAGCGCGCCTCGAGGTCCGCGGCGTCGGCGCCGTCGATGTCCTCGAGGTAGTCGTGCAGTACGGCGGCGATGATCTGTTCCTCGTCGCCACCGTTTTCGCCCACGGTGGCGGCCACGGCGAGCAGATGGGTCAGGTAGGGCACGCCGGAACCCTTGCGGCCGATGGGCGCGAAGGCGTCCGCCGCCAGCTTCAGCGCTTCGCCGACGCGCGGGCCGTAGAGGTCGCTCATGGCCGGTGCTTGGCGCGGGAGCCCTCGCCCGTCCACTCTCCGGGGCCGATGAATGCGACGAGCCGGTGCCCGGAGCACGGCGCTGCGGGCCTGCGCTCTCTGCTCTGGCTGCTGCTGCCGGGTGCGCTCCTGGCCTGCGGGTCCGAGCCCGCGCGGGTCCCGCCGCCGGACCCCGAGGGCGTGCTCCGCGGAGAGCTCGACGCGCTGCGCGGGGCGGCGCTGCAAAGGGCCGCGCCGGGCGAGGCGGAACCGCGGGCACGGGACGCGACCGGCGCCGACCCGAGCGGCCTGCTGGCGCTCGGCGACGCGCTCGTCGTGGCGCTACGCGGCGAAGACGCGGTGCTGCTCACGGACGGGGAGCGGGAGCTGGCGCGCGCGCCGGCGCCAGGTGCCGTGCATGCGCTCGTGGCCACGGCGGAGGACGGCTTCATGGCCGCCGGCGACCACGCCAACGTGCTCCAGGGCTACCGGCTTCGGGATGGCCGCCTCGAACCCACGTCGCGCATCGTGCTGCCGGGCGCCCAGGGCATCGGCGCCCTCGCCGGGGGTGGCGACGTGGTCTTCGCGGCGGAGCGACACGGGCGCGCCGTGTTTCGCGTGCAGCTCGGCGCCGTGCCGGAGCTCCGGCGCGGAGAAGCATGCCGGCAGGCTCGCGGCCTCGCGCTGGCCGGCGAACGCCTCGTCGTGGCCTGCGGCGACGGCGGGCTCGTGGCCCTCGACCGGGCCACGCTCGCCCCCGTCGCCCGGGCCCAGCTGCCCGGCCCCTTGCTGGCCGTCGCCGCCTGGGAGCAAGAGGGCCTGCGCGTCGCGAGCTCCGGCCTCGGAGGGCAGGGCGACGCGACCCGGAGCATGCTCCGGCTTCATACGCTCGAGGCCGGGGGCTGGCGCTTGGCCGACGAGCGGGAGAGCGAAGGCGCCGAGGAAGCCCGGGTGCTGCGCCACGACGGCGGCGCGCTGCAGCTCTTCGGCCATGCGCGGGGGCGACGGCAGCGGGTGGCCATCTCGGAGGACCGGCTGGTGCCAGACGCCTGGCAGCCGTGGGTCCCCGGCGTTCGCGCGGCCGTCCTGACCCCGGAGGGCGCGCTCACGGCGAGCGCGCTCATGGACGCGCTCGTGGGCGAAGGCCCAGGCGGGGCACCGCGTATCGCCTTGGCCTTTGCCCCCGGCGAGGACCGCTTTGGGGAAGTCCTGCTCACCACGGGAATGGGCCGGCCCGCGGGCGTAGCGAGCTGCGGCGCCTGCCATCTGGACGGGTTCACGGATTTTCGTCGGCACCGGCTCGAGGGGCGCGCGGCGCCGGTGGCGACCGTGCCGCTCCGTGGACTGCTCGAGGCGAACGAAGGCGTGGAGCGCCTGCTGGCGCTGGCCCAGGCACACCCAGGAGCCGAGCTCGCCCCACTCAGCGACGCGACCCTTCGCCGCGCCTCCGCGGCACGCTTCGTCGGTCGCTGGCCACGAGCGCTTTCGGCTCTGGCCCTCGCCGGCCGCGCCGCGACGCCCCTCGAGGCGGCGGGGCGGCGCGTCTTCGAGTCCCAATGCGCGGGCTGCCATGGGCGCGGCGACGCGCCGGCGCTCGACCGCGTCGCCCAGCGCGGGCCTTACGGCACGGCCTGGGAGTCCCTCGAGGACGTGCTCGCGGCGCTCCGCACGGAGCCCTTCTCGCATTCCGCTTCGGACGGCGAGCCGCTCCCGCCGCGGGACCGGGAAGCCCTGCGGGCCTTCCTGCAGCTTCTCTAGCGCGGCCGCCGCTTGACTTGTTGAGCTCGCGCTGGGTCGGGGCGACGCGCATCAGCGGCGAACTCTTAGTTAGCTTTCTGATCGCGATCACGCGTCATACGGCCCACGCATGATACAGTTTTCATTCGTGAAAATCGTCACATAATTCCTCCAGGCGGCGGTTCTTGTTTTGCCCGCCGGAGGAGGAACACATGTTGGAAGTACAGAGTGCGGCGGGTCTGGTGTATCGGTCGGCAGGCCTCATGGCGCGTCTTCATCCCGGAGACGCGGAACAGCTGGAGTCCGCCTGCGGGCCTTCGGATCGCTGGCTCGGGGAGTTTCGAAGCCGCGTCCTCGGCATGAGCGAGGGCAGCGGCGCCTACACGCGCCTCGAGCTCGACGCACTGGCCGACCGGCGCCTCCTCGTGGTCGGTGGCGGCGCCGTCGGCGGGCGAACGCTCGGCAAGCTCGTGATGCTGGGCGCGGCCACGGGCGATGGGCTGATTCGTGTCTTCGACCCGGACGTGGGCGAGGTCAGCAACCTGCAGCGGCAGATCCTCCCGGCCGCCGACGCGGGCCGGCCCGGGGAGGCCGGGCGCACGCCGAAGGTGGCGAGCCTCGTGCGGTGGGTCGACGCAAAGGTGCCCTTTGCCCAGGTCGAGGGCATCGCCGATGGCGTCCGCCCGGAGCAAGTCGAGGAACTGATCGGTGACGTGGACGCCGTGGTCATGGCCGCAGACGTCTCCCAGCCGGCGGTGAACTTCTCGATTCTCGAGACCTGCGTCCGGCGTCGTATCCCCGTCTTCGGAGGGTTGGATCTCAACCGCACGGCGATCTCCTGGCATTGGACCCCGGAGAACGAGCGCAGCCCACTTCTCCGCGGACTGCATCGCTACGGGCCGAGCTCTCGCGATGTATCGCGTTTGAGCGCGAACGACATCACGACCACGGACATCGAGGCCGTGATGCGCGGCGAGAAGATCCACGCCCTGGGCTGGATCGTTCAGATGCTCGACCCGGCGGACCTCCCCGCGTCGATCCTCCAGAGCCTCGTCGAGTACGTCGGCGCGCTCCAGAAGCCCGGGCGCGAGGCCTTCCTGCCCCAAGCCGGCGTCGCCGCGACGCGGCAGGCGCAGCAAACGGCCGACACCATCGCGCGCTATTTCAGCCCCGAGCGCCGCGGCTGGAGCGACGCGCACTCCTACGTGGTCTTCGAGGGCGAGACCCACGGGCTCCACGCGGGCCTTCGCCGCGCCGAGCGCTGGGACGATGCGGCCCTGGCCAAGGAGGTGAGGGCCGAGCTCCAGGGTCACGCCGGGCGCCGAGCCGACTGGATTCGGAGCACCTTCGGCAACCCGGACCCGGTGGCGCGGCTCACGCTCGCGCTTCTGGGCGTGAGCGTGGACGAGCTCCTGCAGGGGCGGTCGCCGCTCGTGACGGAGCGGGGACAATGAGCCGGCAAGCGCTGGTCGCCCGCGGGCCCCGCGATGCCACGGAGCTGGAGGCGCTCCTTCGCGTGCGGGCTGAGGGGTTTCGCGGCTCCTGGATGGCGCGCTACTGCGACTTCGGCGAGGACGGGCTCGAACTCGACCGCTACGACGCGCAGGCCCGGCACCTGGGCGTGTATCTCGAGGGCGGCTGGGGCGAGGACGATGTGCCCATCGCCTACTGCCGCTCCATCGGCCTCGCGCCCGTGTCGGAGACGCTCGCGCTTCTCGGCGAGCTGGGCCTCACCCATCGCGTCGCCGCCGGGGCCAAGCCCATCGAACGGCTCCCGGCCTTCACGGACTTCTTCGACGACCGGGTGCACGGCGACGAAGCACACGACCCGCTTTACGAGCTCAGCCGCATCACCGTGAAGCCGGCCTTCCAGGGACGGCGGGTGGCGCGCTTTCTCGTCGACGCGGCGGCGGCCTGGGGCCTCTCCCACGGCAACGATGCCTTCGTCTTTCGCTGCTCCACGAAGGCCGAAGGCATGTACCGAAGCGCCCTTGGCGCGGCGCGCGTCGCCGACTCCGGGGACGTCGAGCACTGCAACACCGCGGTGTGCTTCTTGGGCGTTCACGAAGCGGCGATCCCCCATCGGTCCGCCAAGAGGGTCTTCGGCCTGAGGGACCAACTCCTGGGCGACGGCGTCATGAGCAACCGCTCCGTCCCGACGACCAGTGTCGTCTTCCAGGTCGCCCCCGCCGCGGGCGCCGAGCCCGCCGAGGCCGCCGGGGCCGAGAAGAAACGACAGACGGGCTAGCGACACACCGGCTCGCGACACACCGGCTCGCGACACACCACCTTACGCTCGCGCCCGGAAAGCCGTGGGGGTCTCGCCCTGCCAGCGCTTGAAGGCGCGACGGAAGTTCGAGGCGTCCGTGTAGCCCAGGCGAAAAGCGATCTCTTGCAGGCCCAGCTCCGGCGTGCGCAGGTAGGTGTGCGCGAGCATGTGGCGCACCGCGTCGAGCTCCGTGCGGTAGGACGTGCCTTCGGCCCGCAGCCGCCGGTGGAGCGTCCGCGGCGTCACGCCCAGGCGCCGCGCCGCGAGCTGGAGCGTGGGCACGCGCTGGAGCTCGTGATGGGACAGCAGCATGCGCCGGAGCCGGGCGCTCCAGCTCCGGCGCGGGGCCCCGCGCGCCAGCTCCTCGCGGCACAGCGCCGAGGCCTCGGCGAAGGCCCGCTGGTCCGTGCGCCATAGCGGCCGGTCCAGGGCCTCCTTGGGGATCACGAAGCCGGTCCACGCCGCCCCGTAGCGCACGGGGCACGCGAGCACGTCCTGGGCGAGCGGCCCGTAGCCCGGATCGGCGAAGCGGAAGCAGACTTCGCGCACGCCGCTTCGTCCGAGCGTCGCCTCGTCGAGGAGCGTCTTCACCGTGACCACGGCCAGCTCGAGCGCGGGCCGCTCCACGTCACCGAGCGCCGCGAGCGGGTCGAAGACCACGCGCGCGTCCTCCCCTTGCGCCTCGCCGCGAATCGAGAGCAGGGAGGTCCGGAGCCGCGAGAAGCGCGTCACCACCTCGAGGCCCTGGCGGAGGCTCGGGCTGTGCACGGCCGCCGCGCCCACGATGCCGTGGTCCGCCGGGCCGATGCGCTGGCCGGCGAAGAGGCCCGTGGCCGGCTCGCCGCTCGCCTCGATGGCCCCGCGCAGGAGCCGCTGGAACACGGCGAAGGGCACGGTGCCGCCGGGCCGCACGAGCTCGAGGGTCGGCACCGCGCCGTCCGCGAGCCACCGCTCCGTGTCGACGCCCGCGTCCCGCAACGTGTGCGCGATGCCGCGCAGGTACTCGAGAGGAATGGGCTCCTGCTGGGGATCCATGACGCCGGCGGATTGTCCGAAAATGACCGGCAAGTGTCAATAAATGACCGCGCGAGAGGAGGCCGGAGGCCTAGGCTAAAAAACATGGCGCGCTCCCGAACCGTTCTTATCAACGACCGGCCCATCGACGTGGCGCCGGGCGAGACGCTGCTCCAGAGCGCGCATCGGCAGGGCGTCGCCATCCCGAGCGCCTGCCGCGTGGGCGCCTGCGCGACCTGCCGCTGCCGCGTGACCCGGGGCCGCGTGCGCGAGCTGACGGAGACCGCGTACCTTCTGAGCCGGGAGGAGATCGACGCGGGCACCGTGCTCGCCTGCCAGAGCGTCCCCGCGACGGACGACGTCGCCCTCGAGGTGGACCTCGAGAGCGCCTCGGGCCTGCCCGGCGTCATCGAGGCCCGGCAGCAACTCACGGGCGACATCGTCGAGCTGAAGGTCCGCCTCACCGCGCCCCTCGCCTTTCGCGCCGGGCAATACGCCAACCTCCAGGTCGAGGGCTGCGACGCGGTGCGGAGCTACTCCTTCGCGGCCCCGCCGGCGGGCGAGCACGTCTCGTTCTTCGTGCGCAAGGTGCCCGGCGGCCGCCTGTCGGGCTTGCTCCACGACGAAGACCTCGTGGGGCGGCGCGTGCACGTCGACGGGCCGCGCGGGGACTTCTGGCTGCGTGAAGGGGATTCGCCGCTGCTCTGCGTCGCCGGCGGGAGCGGCCTGGCGCCGGTGCTGGCCCTGCTCGAAGACGCGCTCGCGCGGAACGTGGCGCGGCCGGTCACCTTGCTCTTCGGGGTCCGCCGCGAGCGCGACCTCTACGCCCGGGCGCGCATCGAAGAACTCCGGGCACGCTGGCCAGCGCCTTTCACCTTCGTGCCCGTGCCGTCCGAAGCGCGCGACGACGACGCCTGGGAGGGCGAGCGGGGCCTCGTCACGGAGCACATCGCGCGCTTCCTGGCGCCGGGGAGCCATGGCTACGTCTGCGGCTCGCCGGGCATGGTGGACGCGGCGGCGGAGGCGCTCCGCGAAGGCGGCGTGCCGGCGGAGCACGTGCACTTCGACCGCTTCACGACGCAGGCCGACGTGCCGGCGCCGGACGCGGCGGACAGGCCCGCCGCGTGGGCCGGACTCCTCGACTACCTCAAGTTCTTCGGCCTGCACGCCGTGGGCCTCATGGCGGCCTTCGCGCTCTTCGCCGGCGGGGGCATCCGCAGCGGCGTGCTCTTCGGCGTGATCGCCTTCTACGTGCTCGCCGACGGGCTGCTCGGCGACGACACGCGCGCGCCGCGCTACCGGTATCCGGGCGTGCTCACGGCGCAGCTCTGGGCCGCGCTGCCGCTGCTCGCGCTCATCGTCTTCGCCGCCGTGTGGAGCGTCGCTCCCGGCGACTCGCTCGGCGCGGGAGCCTGGCTGGAGGCGCTCACGGGGGCGGACCTGCGCGCCGCCCGCGGCGCTACCGGGCCCGGCGCCGTGGCGGTCATCGTGGTGCTCACGGGGCTGATGATCGGCATGATCGGCACCATCACGGGCCACGAGCTCACGCACCGCACCTGGGACCCACGCTCCATGGTCATCGGACGCTGGCTCCTCGCCTTCAGCTTCGATACGAGCTTCGCCATCGAGCACGTGTACGGGCATCACCGCTACGTCTCGACGACGAAGGACCCGGCCACGGCGCCGCGCGGGCGCAACGTCTACCACCACATCCTGGCGTCGACGTGGAAGGGCAACCGGAGCGCCTGGCGCATCGAAACGGAGCGGCTCCGAAAGCGGCGCCTGCCCGTATGGTCCGGACACAACGCGGTGCTTCGCGGGCAGCTCATGAGCCTCTCGCTCGTCGCGCTCGCGGCGGCCTTGGGCGGCGCCCGCGGAGCCCTCGTGTTCATCGCGTCGGGCCTCTGGGGCAAGGCGCTCCTCGAGATCGTCAACTACATGGAGCACTACGGCCTCGTCCGCAGCCCGGAGCGCCCCGTGGAGCCGCGGCACTCCTGGAACACGAACCGGCGCAGCAGCTCCTGGACGCTCTTCAACCTCACGCGGCACAGCCACCACCACGCGCAGGGCGAGGTGCCCTACCAGGACCTGCGGCCCTTCCCGAACGCGCCAATGATGATCGGCGGCTACCTGACGACGATCCTCATCGCCATGGTGCCGCCGCTCTGGCACCACCTCATGACGCCGAAGGTGCTCGCCTGGGACCGGGAGCACGCCACGGCGGAAGAGCGACAGCTGGCCGCGGAGGCCAACGCGCGGAGCGGCCGGGCCGGCTTTCGAGCCCTCGGGAGCTACGCGCCGCGCGTCTCCTAGCGATTCAGGGCGACGGCCGGAGCAGGATCCAGGTCTGCTTGGCGCGGGCGAGCAGCTCGCCGCTCTCGCGGAAGACGGCCGTGCCGGCGAAGACCTTCCGGCCCTCGCGGCCCAGGCTCCAGCCGAGGACGATGCCGCGTTCGCCCCGGCGCAGCGTGCCGTGGACCTCGCCGACGATGCGGCCGAGCAGCGCGGCGTCCCCGTCCGCCGCGGCGAAGTAGCCAGGGCAGTCGAGGGCGGCCCAGAGCACGGGCTCCGGGAGCCGGTCGTCCGGCCCGTAGAGGTCCGCGGGAGCCTCGAGGGGCGCGGCCACCGGCGCGCCGGCGGCCGCGCGGCCCGGGAAGACCCGAAGCCCATCGCCCGGGTCCCGGTCCGGCCCGCAGGTGAAGCAGCGCGGGAAGATATGCGCCGTGTGCCCGGCGTAGTGTTGCGCCGCCGCGGTCGCCGCCGCGAAGGAAGGCGGTGAGGGCACGTCGAGATCGAGGGCCTCGGCGGCGCGGCCTTCGAGCACGGTGGTCTCGCCGTGGCGCGCCCGGAGCGGCGGCCCCGGCTCGAGGGCGAGGGGCGTGTCGAGGGGCGGCGGCGCGCGGAGCGTGACCTCCACGGGCTGCCCGGCCTCGAGGCCGAGCACCGACGCGAGGGCGCCGGCCGCAAAGCCGCCGTTGGCGGAGCCCGGCGGGCCGTTGAAGCGGGCGGCGATGACCAGCGGTGCCATGGGGCGAGGCTACGCCCGGGAACGGCCGGCGCCTATCCGGCCAAGAGCGCGCGGGCCGCTTCGCGCCAGGCCAGCGCCCGCCGGGGGGCGGCCCGGAGCGACGCCGTGAGCGAGGCGAGCTCGTCGTCGCTGAGCGCCGCGAGGGCGACCGCGTCCTCGACGCCCGCGCCCCGCAGCAGCCGGGCGTAGCTGGGTCCGATGCCGCGCACGGCGAGGAGCGGGGCCACCGGGGGATGCGCATCGTCGACGAGGCCCCAGGAGGACGAGGGCGGCGGCGCGTCCGAGGGCCACGCCGCGTGAACGGCGGACGCAGGCGGCTCGGAACCGGCGCCTTCGGGCTCGGGAACGTAGGACGACGGGAGCGAAGGGGCCTCCGCCGGCGCGGTCGCGTAGCGAGCCACCGCTTCGAGGGGCTCCTGAAGGGAGGCGAGGCGCTTGGCGAGCGCGAGCACGGCGGCGGCGCCCGCGCGCTCGGCATCGAGGCGCGCTTCGAGCGCGGCGAGGCGCGTCTCGAGGCGGGCGATGCGCGGAAGATCGGGTTCCGGAATCGGCGCGTCCGGCGGCAGGGTCACGGGAGGCAGCGGCGACGCCGGCGCCGGCTGCGTCGGGTTGCGGGGTACGCGCACGCTCTCCCGTGGCTGCGCCGGCGCCTCCGAGCGCGACGCGCGACGGTCTTCCAGGCAGAGGGACCGAAGCGCTCCCAGGAACGCATCGCCCGGCACCGCTGCGGCCGGCACCGCTGCGGCCGGCACCGCTGCGGCCGTCGCCTGGCCCTCGGGCGCCGCCTCCACCGTCGGGCCGGCGGCGCGCGAGCTCCGGAGGCTCACGCGGAGCCACAGGGGCAGCCTCGCCGCAGGACGCGCGGACTCGGGAGGCGGATCGGGGGCAGGCATCACGATCGCTAACGTCGGATCGGGCGAATCTTCGAGGTGTCGGCCTCGATCGCGCGGAGCCGGGCGTCCAGAGACGCGCGGGGCGAGGGTGGATTCCGTCCGCGTGTTTGGGCTACGCCCTGCTCGATGAACGCACGCTGCCTGCTCCGTTTCGGCCTCGGCCTCGCGCTCCTCTTCGCCTCGGCGGCCCCGGTGGCCGCAGACCTCCCCGACGGGGTGCGCTTCGACGACGCCTTCGCGCATTACCGGGTCCACACCCGGAGCTCCATCTCCAACGGCGTACCGAGCGAGGGCTGGTACCTCGAAGCCTCCGCGCAGCTCCTCGGCGCCGGAGTGGCGCCCGGGAGCGCCTTCCGCTTCGTGCTCAAGAGCGGCCCGCGCTTGCTCGGGCGGAAGACCTGTGACGGTGAGCTCGACCGCTTCGGCGTGCCGAACGACGCGCCGCCCAACCGCTTTCGCGTCACGGCCTGCCAGGACACGGACCTGCGCCTCACGGCGACGGGGCCCATCACCGTCGAGGTGTTTTTCATCGACAACGCGACGGAGGCCGAGACGCTCGTCCGGACGCATACCATCGACATGCGCCGCGTGGCCCAGTCGGACCGGGACGGTGGCGACCTCCCCGGCGAGTACTTCATCAAGCGTCACCCGCAGGTCGCGGCGATGCTCCTCGAGCAGCACTCGGGCTTCACCACGCGGACACGAAGCGCGCTGCATACGGTGCACCTTCACTTCTGGGTGGCGGTCGAAGGCTACGCGGCCAGCCCGCGCCTTCGCTGCGCCGTGGACGGCGAGCACGTGCCGCTCGCCTACGACCGCGTGGGCGCGAGCTCGGACGACGAACACGTGCGCGAGGTCCGCGTCGTTCGTGGACAGCGGCGCACGGAGCGCGAGGAGATTCGCTTTCGTCGCTACAGCTACGAGCTCCCGCTCACCTTCGGCGACCGGCCCCGGCAGAACTACTTCGACCTCGGCTCGAAGCCTGGCGCCTGGGAATGCCAGCTCCGCAACGAAGAGCGCGAGACCTTCCGCGTGATCCGCTTTCAGGTGGACGCGCAGGGTCAGGTCGCCGCGCACCCCGAGCAAGGCGCTGGGCTCTCGCTTCCGGAGGGCTGGTACCTCGTCGACGGGGACGTGCCCGCCGACAGCCCCCTCGACGCACGCACGGACCCGGCGGCGGCCCGTGCCGGCGCCTTCTACGGCCGGGCCTGGGCGACGCCGGAGGGGCGCGCCATGGGGGCGCGGCTTCCGCAGATCGGCGAGGCCTACCCGCCCTCCGCGCGCCGGCGTCCGGGGCGACGGCGGCGGCGCTGACCGGGCGCACGTCTTCCGCGCACGGTCTTGGCATAGCTCACGGTCTCGGCATAGCTCACGGTCTCGGCGCCGTTCGCGGTCTCCGAGCCGGCGCGCGGTCTCAGCGGACGCTGGCGGTCTCGCCTTCGCCTCGAGGCTCGCCCTCGCCCGAGGCGCGCCGCACGCCGCCGTAGATGAGCCGGAAGAGCACGAAGTCGAGAATCACCGGCCGGAGAAACCACTGGGCCAAGCGCACGCGCCGGCCGCCGGGCGTGAAGAGCCACATGCCGTCCCGCGGCGACGTGAAGAGCTCGCCCCAGCGATGCTTCGGCGCGCGGTAGGTCCGGCGCGCTCGGCGGCCACGGAGCACGCGCCGGACGTTCGCGACGACCACCGCCGTCCCGCCGTTGCGCGCCGAGCTTCGCAGCCGGTCCGTGGCGGCCAGGTCGCCGACGCAGAAGACGTGGTCGTCGTCCGGGAGCTGAAGCGTCGGCCGCACGGGCACGAAGCCCCTCGCGTCGAGGACCGAGGACGGCAAGAACCCCGAGTTGGGCCGCGCCTGGCCGAGGGCCCAAAGTACGAGGTCCGCGGGTTCCGCGGGCTGCCCCGTGGTCCACGCGATGGGGCCGGCACCCAGCCGCTCGGCCGCGCCCTCCGGCACGACGGCGCGATGGCCGAAGCGCACCTCGACGCCGAGGCCTTCGAGATGCTCCCGGGCCCGGCGGCCGACGCGCGCATGGTGCGCCGGCAGCAAGCGCTCGCCGCCATGAAAGAGGCGCAGGCGCTTGTCCGGATAGCGCTCGGCCAGGCTCGCCGCGAGGCTGACGCCGGAGCCGCCGCCGCCCACGATGGCGATGCGCTCGGCGCCTTCGACGCGAGCCCGCTCGGCGGCGCGCCGGGACGCTTCGTCGGCGCTGCCTTCCAGCCGCGTCCGGCGCCAGAACCCGTTGTCGAAGCCCGTCGCGATGACCAGCGCGTCGTAGTCCAGCGTGGCCTCGGACCCGTCCGGCGAACGGTAGGTGACCCGCCGCGCGTCGACGTCGACGGCCTCGGCGAGGCCCTGCACCACGGTGACGGGATCGAGGCCGCGAAAGCGCCGCGTCGCGATCTTCCC
>JBCCAW010000107.1:0-12988 GCA_039814655.1 Myxococcota bacterium
GCTCGGGGCGCTGCCCTTCGCCATCTGGTTCTTCCTGGCCATCGAGCAGCTCCCGCTCGCCGCCGAGGAGGCGAAGCAGCCGCAGCGCGATCTGCCGCGGGGCCTCATCTTCGGCCTGCTGACGCTCATCGTGGCGGCGGTGCTCACGCTGGTGCTGAACAGCGGCATCCCGCCGGGCGCGGGGGCCATCGGCGCCACGGACGAGCCGCTCTTCGAAGGCTTCAAGACGATCTTCGGCGACGGCATCGGCGCCAAGGCCCTCGCGCTCATCGCCGTGACCGGCCTCGCCGCCAGCTTTCACAGCATCATCTTCGCCTACGGGCGGCAGATCTACTCGCTGTCGCGGGCCGGCTACTTCCCGCGCATGCTCTCGCTGACGCACCCGCGGCGGAAGACGCCGCACGTGGCGCTCGTGACCGGGGCGGCCATCGGCTGGGTGGTCGCCTACCTGATCCGCCTCGCGGGCCCGGACCATCCCGTGGGCGCCGTGCTCCTGAACATGGCGGTCTTCGGCGCGGTCATCGCGTACGCGCTCCAGATGGCGAGCTATCTCGTGCTGCGCCGGCAACGGCCCGATCTGCCGCGACCCTACCGGAGCCCCCTCGGCGCGCCGGGTGCATGGATCGCGCTGCTCCTCAGCCTGGTCTGCCTGGGCGCGCTGCTTGTCGACCCGGTCTACCAAAAGGTGCTCGTGGCCACGGCGCTCTGGTACGCCGCCGGGCTCCTCTACTTCGGCCTCTACGCCCGGCACCGGCTGGTCTACGCGCCGGAGGAAGCCATGGCCGACGACGCCCCCCGCGGGGACGCACCGAACCAAGGGCACTAGAAGAGCCGCGGGACCAAGGCGCGCCGCCCGGTGGGATAGCCGGGCATCTCGCGCCGGTACCAGCGATGCGTCGCGACGGCGCGCGGCACCAGGTTGGCGGCGCTCACGGCGAGCACGAAGAGGCCACCGGGGCACCAGGTCGCGAGCGCGAGGCCGGTCCAGGCCAAGAGCTCGCCGAGGTAGTGCGGGCAGCTCACCCAGCGAAAGGCCCCGCCCTGGGGAATGGCGTAGCCCCGGCGCTCGCGCCGTAGCCGGCGGAGAATCGCCTCGCTCTGCACGATGAGCGCGAAGCCAGAGAGGTACAGCGGGAGCCCGAGGAGAAAGCGCGCGTCGCCGAGCCAGCCGGCCGTCAGATGCGAGCCGAGCTCCCCGAGCCAGGTCGCGTAGAGCCAGCCGTGCGTGAGCACCACGCCCATGCCGAGCACGACGACGAGGAGCGCCATGCGCCCTTCGGGCCGGGCGCGCATGGCCAGGGGAAAGAAGAGCGCGCGGTTCGCGTAGTGGAGCGTCCACACGCCCGCGAAGAGCAGCGGCACGGGCTCGAGGGCCCGGGGCCCGGCCGCGAAGACCACGTAGAAGGCGACGAAGGGCGCCTCCATGAGCAGCCAGCCGAGGCGAATGGGCACCGCCGGGCCGAAGCGCGGCGTCGCGAAGCGCCCGTAGGGCGAGCGCACGAAGACGGACCCGAGGGCGCTCAGCGCCGCGAAGGCGAGGCCGGCCTGGAGCACGCTGGCGTAGGTCGCGGTCATCGCGGCGCGAGCCTACGCCGATCCACCCGGCCGCAGCGGCCGGAGCGCCCCGAGGCCCACGAGCCAGGGCAGCGCCGCCGCGAGGTAGAGCGCCGGCGTGTAGGAACCGAGGAGCTCCCGGCTGCCGGCCATGGCCAAGGGCCCGAGCGCGCTCCCGGCCACCACCACGGTCATGGTCGACCCGGCGATGGCGGCGAGGTGCCTCCGCCCGAAGAGGCGCGGGGGCCCGACGGTCGTCAGCACGCTGAAGCAGCCGCCGGCGACGCCGAGGCCGAGGGCCGCAAGCGGCAGGCCCACCGCATGCCCCAAATGCGCGCTCGCGGCGTAGCCGAGCGTCTCGGCGCCCAAGAAGAGCAGCACCAGCGCCCGCAGCGAGACGCGGTCGGCGAGCCACCCCACCACGAAGCCGGCGGAGGTGCTGACCACGGCGAGCGGCGGAAAGAGCGCGATGGCCTCGCGTTTGGCGAGGCCACTCTCGGCGCCGAGGTCCACCACGTGAAAGGTGATGCCGGTCACGACCATGCCCTGGAGCGCGAGGGCGAGCGTGAGCACCCAAAAGGCCCGGGTCCGGAGCGCCTCCGCGCGGGTGAACGCCAGCTCGGCCTGCCCCGCGGCGCGCGAGTCGGTCACGCCCCCATCGAGGACGAGGCCCGCGGACTCGGGATCCTCGCGAAAGAACACGAAGGCCACGGCGGTCATGGCGAGGGCCACGACGAAGCCCATCTCGGTCCAAGCGCCCCGCCAGCCGGCGCGGGTGATCCAGGCCTCGAAGAGCACCGGCGCGTAGGCGAAGCCGAAGGCCACGAAGAGCCCGCTCACGGCCGTGGCCCGGCCCCGGCGCGCGTCGAACCAGCGGCCGATCATGGTGCGGCTGACCAGCGTGAGCACGCCCTGGCCGCTGAAGCGCAGGCCCACGAAGAGCACGGCGAGCACGGCGAAAGCGCCCGCGGAGGGCGAGAGACCCAGGAGGCCCGCGAGCGCGGCTCCGGCCCGGTCCGCCTGCGCGAGCACGAGCAGCACGGCGCCGAGGGCGAGCGCGGACGCCCCGGCGGCCACGCGCACACCGACGCGGTCGATGACCACGCCGGCCCGCGGCAAGAGCGCCGCGCTCCCGAGCGTGCCCAAGAGATAGGCGAAGGAAAACGACGAGCGGCCGAGCCCCGTGGCCTCGAGGAGCGGGTCCGTGAACACGCTGACGCCCATGGTCTGGCCCGGGATGCTGAAGAGCACCCCGAGCGTCGCCGCCACGACCACGACCCAGCCGTAGTAAAAGGGCACGCGCCGCGGCGCGAAGGGCAGGTCCGGGGAGAGCCACACCCGCCGCGCTTTGGCACGCCGGCGGGACCACGCAACGAACCTTTCCGCGGGCCTCGAAAGAGCGGGTCACGGACCGGTGCACCGGCCGCGACCGCCGGCGAGTCGCCCCGAGGGCCCGGCGGGCCCACGCTCCCTGCGAATGCCCTCCTCGGCGCGCCCGGCCCTTCGCCTCTTCACGCTCGTCTGGGCCGGCGAGAGCATCTACCTGCTGCCCTACGCGCTGAGGCGCGACTACGGGCCCACGCTGCTCGCGTGGCTCGAGCTGGAAGGGGAAGCGGAGCTCGGCGCGCTCTACAGCTTCTTCGGCGCCCTGAGTCTCGTGGCCTACCTCGGCGGCGGCTGGCTCGCGGACCGGGTGGCGCCACGATCGCTCTTCGCCGTGGCCCTCGCGCTGACGGCCCTCGGCGGCGGCATCCTGGCGGCCGGGCCGTCCCTCGCCGGCGCCTACGGCCTCTTCACGCTCTGGGCCCTGTCGACGATCTTTCTTTTTTGGGCCGCGCTCATCAAGGCCACGCGCCTCGAGGGCGGCGCCGGGGCCCAGGGCCGGGCCTTCGGCGTGCTCGACGGGGGCCGAGGGCTTCTCGCGGCGCTCGCGGCCACGGCCGGGCTCGGGCTCTTCGCCGCCTTCGGGCCGGGGGAGCGCGGGCTGCTCGCGGTCATCGCCCTCTACGCCGGCGCCTGCGTGGTCGGCATGGGGCTGAGCCTCGCGCTGTTGCCCCGCTCCGGCGACGCGTCCACGAGCGATGCGGCTTCGACGGGCGGCGCCGGTGCGATGGTCCCGGAAGCCGGCGTGGGTACACCCTGGCAGCGCACGCTCCGCGTGCTCGAGCGCCCGCGCACCTGGCTGCTCGGCGGCGTCGTCTTCGCCGCCTATGCGGCCTTTTGGGGCACCTTTTACGTGGCTGGCTTCGCCACCGCGGCCCACGGGCAGGGGCCGGCGGCGGCGGCGGCGGCCAGCGTCTTCGGCGTGTGGGTGCGTCCCCTGGCCGCGCTCGGGGCCGGGCTCCTGGCGGACCGGCTCGGTGCGCGGCGCGTGGTGGTGGGCTGCTTCGTGCTCCTCACGCTGGCCTGCGGCTCGCTGGCGCTGGTGCCGCCGGCGGCCGGCGGGCTCTCGGGCCTCTACGTGCAGGCGGGTTTGTTGGCCCTCGGCGCCTACGCGCTCCGCGGCGTTTACTTCGCCATGCTCGCCGAGGGCGGGCTGCCCACGGTTCTCACGGGCACGGCCGTCGGGGTCATCTCCTTCATGGGTTTCGCGCCGGACCTGCTGCTCCCCTACGGCTTCGGCCGACTCCTCGATGGACTTCCCGGCGCAACGGGCTATCGCGCGCTCTTCGCCACGCTGACCCTAAGCTCGATGGCGGGCGGGCTATGCGCGGCACTTCACGCGCCACAGCGCACGGACCCGCACCGCCGCCCCGATTCGGTCCCGCCTCCGGCCACGGCCACCCCTGAGGATCCCCCTTGAGCCCACGCAACGCTGCCCGCGCCCATCTGGCCGCGGCGAACGCCGAGAGCGAGAACCTCCACGAGAAGTGGGACGCCACCAACGAGCAGTGGTGGGATTGGTACCTCTCGCTCGCCTACGAGGACGGCGCGCCGGGCCCCCTCGTGGCCGCGCCGCCGTTGCCGGAGGTCGCTGCGCTCTCGGCCGAGGCCCTCGAGGCCGAGCTGGCGGCGCCCTACGCCCTCCCGGCGGACGCCATCCGGCAGTTCCGGCGCGAGGGCTTCGTGAAGCTCGCGGACGTGTGCAGCCCCGCGGCGCTCGCGGCGCTCCGGGCCGAGTTCGAGGGGCGCTTTTTCGCCACGCTCGAGGGCGCGCCGGCCATGCGCTTTCCGAGCCTCGAGATGATGTGGACCCGGGACCCGGTCGCCCGGGCCTTCGTGCTCAGCCGGCGCCTCGCGCGGCTGGCCGCGGAGCTCCTCGGCGTGGCCGCCGTGCGCCTTTACCACGACAACGCGCTCTCGAAGCTCCCGGGCTGCGGCCGTACGCCCTGGCACTACGACGCGCACCACTACCCGCTCGCCTCGGAGAACGTGGTCACCGTGTGGATCCCGCTCCAGCCCACGCCGCGGGCCATGGGCCCACTCGCCTTCGCCCGAGACATGGACGCCTGGCGTCGCGTTGCGGACCTGCCCTTCAGCAAGTTCGACGACTCCTACGACCGCGGCGTCGCGGCGGCGCTCGAGGCCGGGCGCGTGCCCCTCGAAGACGGCCCTTTCGCCCTCGGCGAGGTGAGCTTCCACCACACGCGCAGCCTGCATACGGCCGGCCCCAACGGCACGGACCGGGCCCGCATGGCGCTCGCGACCACCTACTTCGAAGACGGCGCCCGGCTCGTGGACTCGCCCACGCTCGTCAGCGGCGACTACGAGAAGTTCATGCCCGGGGTCGCTCCCGGGGAGACCATTGCGAGCCCCTTGAACCCCGTGCTCTACGCGGAGTACGCATGAGCGCCGACGACACCTTCGAACGCAGCCTGGCTCACTGGAGCGAGGCCCGTCGCGACGAGATGGACGCCTTCTACACGGTGGCGTCCCTCGACTACCGCGAGCTCGCGCGCGCCTGGGATTGGAATCGAGAGCTTCGCCGGCACCTGCCCCAGGGCGGCACGCTGCGCATCCTCGACGTGGCCTGCGGGAGCGGAAAGTTCCCGGAGGCGCTGCGCGAACATACGCAGCTCGGGGGGCTTCGGGGCACGCCGCTCGTGCTCGATCTCTTGGACCCGAGCGCGTTCTCGATCCGCGAGGCGAGCGCGTCGCTGCGGCCGCCCATGCGCGCGGGCGAGAGCTTCGAATGCACGCTCCAGGCCTTGCCTGCGGAGGCTCGGGACTACGACGTGGTCTGGGCGGTGCATGCGCTTTACGCGCTGCCCGAGGCCGAGCTCGCCGAGGGCGTGGCCGCCTTCCTTCGCGCCCTCGCCCCGAACGGCCTCGGCTTCGTCGGCCACGCGACGCGCGCCTCGCACTACCTCGCCTTCTACGAGGCCTATCGGGCCGGGCGCGAGGGCACGACGCCCTACACGAGCGCGGAGGCCATCGCGGCGGCCTTCGCGGCGGCCGGCGCCACCGTAGAGGTGCGCCCGCTCCGCTACACGCAGGTCATCCACAACGAAGAGGTGCTCGAAGGGTTCCTTCAGCGCTGCCTCTTCGACGACGACCTGAGCCTGGCGGCCATGCACGCGGACCCGGCGCTCGGCCCCTACCTCGCCGAGCGACGCGGCGACGATGGCGCCTGGCGCTTCGCGCAAGAGGTCTCGATGATCTTCGTGCGCCACGCCGATTGAGCGCGCTCGGCGGGCTAGTTCGTCAGCGCGAAGACGTCGACGGGATGGGCGATGAAGGCCCGGCCGTCCGGCGCGCGCTCGGTGATGGCGGCCAGGTAGCCATCGACCAGCTTCTGCACCGCGGGCGAGAGCGCCGCGCTGTCCACCTGCACGATGAAGTCCCGGAGCGCGAGGCCAAGCTCCGCGTCGCCGTCGGCCAGGGGCGTGACGTCGAGGCGCGCGTCCACGCGGCCGCGGTGATGCTCCCAATCGCGGCGGCGACACAGCTCCGCGACCTCGTCGGCGAAGAGCGTCGGCCGTCCATACTGCTTGTCGTAAAAGCAGGCCGCGAGCGCGTTCATCTCCTCGCGCGGCGCGTGAAAGACCACGAGCCGCCCGCCCGGCGCCAGGAGAGCCCGAGCCTGCTCGAGAAAGGCCGCGGCGCTGGGCACGTAGTAGAGCGCGTGCACGATGTGCACGAGGTCGAAGGGCCCCGGGTCGCGCAGCTCCTCGAAGAGACACGGGCGGACCGTGACCTCGACGCCCGGCAGGTCCGCTTCCGCGAAGCGCGCCGAAAAGGCCTGGCACTCGGCGACGTTGGGGTCCACGCCCACGTAGCGAAGGGGCTCGGCCCGAGGCGCGAGCGCGCGGGCGAGGGGCACGTCGAGAATGCCGCTGCCGCAGCCGACGGAGAGCACGCGGTAGGGGCGCCCCTCCGGCACGGCCGGCGCCACCGAATCCGCGAACCAGCGGAGGATTTGCCCCTGCTGGTCCGAGCGCCCTTCGTAGAGAACATGCGTTTCGAGGAAGCGCTCCTCGTCGAGGGGGGTGAGCGCCGGGTGCGCCGCGAGCGCCTCGTCGAGGCGCGCGAGCAGCTCACCGGCGGCGGCAGGCGAAGCGGCCGCCGGATGAAGGGAGGGCATTGCCGCGAGGCTTAGGAGCATGCGCCGCCGAGAGCGAGCCGCAAAGGCGTGACGCCTGGACCCGAGGCCAGGCAGAGAGCCGTACGTTCGCCAATGCGGACTACTCGCGGACCGTGTACACGAGCGCCTGCACGAAGCGGTCGAAGCGGCCGTCGGCGGGCCCGCAATCGATACCGCTCTGAAAGACGCGCACGACGACACGCTCCGCGCCGAGCACCGGCGGCGTGAGCGGCGCCTCGCCGACCTCCCCCGGCGCCACGCGCAGGTCGATCTCGCGGTCCCCCTCGCGGACATCGAACGCGCGCACGGGAAAGCGCTGCTGGGGACAGCGGCCGCGCTGCTCGCACTCGGCCTCGCCGGCTTCGAGGCGCAGCCAATCCACGGCCGGAAGGGGCCCCTCGGCCGGCAAAAAGATGCTCCCGACCCACAAGCCGATGGGCAAGGGGCAGAGCGGCGCCTCGCAGAAGATGTCGTTGGGCAGGAGCGCGAGGGCTTGGTCGCGCACCTGGAGCAGGGCGAAGCGCATGGCGCCGAAGTTGTCCACCACGCGGGCCGCGTCCTCGCCCAGGCCGCGCACTTCGAGGGCGCAGCGATAGTCCCCGTCGCGAACGAGCGAGGTGAGAATCTCGAAGCGGAGGGCCCCATCCCGCGCCACGGTCGCGCTGGTCACCATCACCGAGCGCGGCGCCTCGAAGGCGCCGGCCACGCAGTCGGCGTCCACGCCGAGCTCCACGAAGCGAAGCTCCGGCGCGGCCTCGGCCCGAGGCTCGCAGGCCGGCGGCGGCGAGAGATCCGGCGGCGAGGGAGGCGCGAGGTCGGGCGCCGGCTCCACGAGGTCGACGGTGCCGAGATCCGGGGGCTCGGGTACCGAGACGTCGTCCTCGACGCGCCCATCGACCACGCTGCTGAAGCAGCCCCCAAGCATCGGGAGGGCGACGAGAGCTGCCAGGCTGTGCCAACGCATCATGGGCAAGGGACCTAGCAAGAAACGTGGCATGGGCCGCAACGGCCCGGCCCTCGCAGCCCCTCGCCTCGGCGTCGGTGCCCGCGCTACGGTGCCGAGGGGCGCCTACGCGCCTCGTGGCACCTGACTTTGCCTGCGATTCGACTCGTCGTCTCCGATTTGGACGGGACCCTTTGGTCCGGGCAGGAGCGCGTGCATCCGGCCACTGCGCGGGCTCTTTCGGCGTGGGGAGACGGCCCCAGGTTGATGTTCGCCACCGGCCGTCGTCCCGCGTCGGCCCGGCGCGGCCTCGACCCCCTGGGTTTCGCCGGACCCCTCGTGACCATGAACGGCGCCGTGGGCACCGACGTGCCCGGGGGCCGCGAGTGGCATCGGCGAGCGTTCTCCGCGGAGGAGGCCGCGACCTTGTGGCGCAGCTTGGACGCCGCGCGCCTCCGGCCCGTGGTCTATGTGTGCGATGCGAACACGGACGTGGTTATCCCGGCGCACTGCGCCACCAGCCCGGCGCACCTTGCGGGTTTCGCGCGCCCGGTGCCGGCGGACCCGCGGGCGCCCATGGCCGCGGGCACGGTCATCGCCTTTGCGCTTTGCGGCATCGACGGCGACGCCTGGGCCCGGGCCGAGTCCGTCGCGCATGCGCTCGCCTCCCAGGCCTCGGTGCATCTGGGGCCGGACGCCACCTTCGGCGGCGGCTGGCTGGCCATCGCCCCGAAGGCGGTCACCAAGCGCACCGCCGTGGAGCGCTGGTGCATCGCCCGGGGCATCGCGGCAAGCGAAGTGCTCGCCGTGGGCGACGGGGGCAACGACGAAGCGCTCCTCGCCTGGGCGGGGGTGTCCGTGGCCGTGCGAGGCAGCGCGTGTGCTCGCGCCGGCGCCGACCACGTGATCCCCCCGCCCGACGAAGGCGGCTGGGCGCAGCTCCTCGAGCTGCGCTGAGACGCGGCTCAGGGCGTGGGCAGGCTGAGGCCCGTGGGCAGGATGCGCACGTCGAGGGTGCCACTCGCACCGGCCACGGTCTTCAGGGCCACGAGATGCCGCCCTGGCCGCGCCCGTTTCCGCAGACCTCCTCGGGGAAGCAGCACGCCGGCGGGTCCGGGAGCGGCGTCATGCAGCCCACCGGCGGCGCGCAAGGGTCCTCGAAGGCCAGGAAGGTGCAGCCAGCGCCGGGCGCGCAGGCGTCGACGGTGCAGGCGTCGCCGTCGTCGCAAAGGAGCGCTTCGCCGGCGGCGCAGCCGGCCGGGGTGCAGGACTCGGCGCCATTGCACGGCTCGTCGTCGTCGCAGAGCGCATCGTCGAGGGCGGGCGCACGGCAGCGTGCGCTCGCTTCGTCGCAGGCGCTGAGCGTGCACTCGACGCCGTCGTCGCAGGGATCCGTTCCGCGAGCGCCAAGGCCGCCGGAGGTCGCGCGTGGCTCATTCGCGGCAGCGGAAGGCGCGCCAGGAGGTGTCCCGGGCCGCGCCCCCGGCGTCGCGCAATACGAAGATGCCGAGCGCGTCCGTGGGGGCGTGACTCACGAGGCGGGCTTCGCGAATGGCGACCGTGTCGCTTCCCCCGAGCAGGCGACCGACGGCGAGCTCCTGGCGCATCAACCCCGGGACCAGCGGGATGGCGTGCAGCGTGAGCTCGGCGTCGAGAAGCAAGGCGTGGCGGCTGCCGGAGGCCAACGACGCCACGGCCGGGACCGAGAAGTCGTCCGGCAGGTCGAGGACCTCCGGGGCGCCGCCCTCCGCGGGGTAGCGCAGCAGCTGCGGGCTCGCGCGCCCGGCCAGCACGAGCGTGCCGCGGCCCCGGCCTTCCGGGGCCACCGCGAGCACCTCGTCCAGCGTGCGCGTGTCCAGCTCCGTGCGCTCGCTTGCCGCCCGAAAGCGCGAGCCGCGTCCGGACGGATCGAAGCGGTGCGCGAGGGTCCGCGCGTCGTTGGCGAGGAGCAGACGCGTGGTCGGCGCGACCTCCTCCGCGTCGAAGTTGAAGGCCTCGCCCAGGCGGGCGCCGGTGGGGCGTTCCTCCGCGTCGCCGGTGAACTGGAGGCCGCGCGTGATGGCGGCGATGGCGACGATGCCCTCTTGGCTGCGGCCGAGCCCGTAGCTGCAGGGCCCGGAGGCGAAGGTGTTGCCCTCGCTCAAGAGCACGCGCGAGGGGCCGCCGATCTCCACGCCCTGCGCAAAGCACGACTCCCGGCCGATGACGAACCCCGCGCCGGCGCCGTAGACCTGGGCGATGGGCGACATGCCGACATCGACGGCGATGCGCCGTGGGTCCACGGCGTCGTCATCGAGCAGGCCAACGAGCACGTCGGCGCCGCCGGCGTTGCGGACCACGAGGAGCGCGTCCTCGCCCTCGATGTCGTAGCTGGCGGGCCCGAGTGCGTCGCCGGCGACGAGGGTCACGCGCCCGGCGCGCGGCGTCCAGGCGCACTCGGTGACCGGACCGACGCCGCCATCGCCTCCGTCGGGCACGCCGAGGTCCGGGGGCGCGAGGTCCGGAAAGGCGTCCGGAGGGGCGACCATGTCCGGCAGCGCGAGGTCTGCGAAGGCGTCGAGGCCGCCATCAGGGCCGAGGTCGACGGGCACGTCCGGTCCCGCGTCGGCCACGGCGCCATCGGGCACGGCCGCGTCCGGGCTTCGGGCGCCCGAGGCCGGCGTCGGGCTCAGCTCGACGCGCGAGCAGCCGGCGGCGAAGAGCAGCGCCAGCGTCAACGAGCGGCAGGCGAAGCGCGGGCCTCGCCGCCGGACGGAAGCCCGAGTGAAGGGACCCAGAAGCATGGACGCCACGCTACACCCCGGGCGGCACGGGCGCCCACCGCTTCCCGGCGTGGCCCCCGGGGATCGAGGCGCCGGCGCCCGCGGTCGATGGCTCGAAGCGGCAGCGGAAGAGGCAGCCCGCTACTCACACTCGCGCCAGGTCGCGCCACCCGGCCGGCCGATGATCTCCGGGTTGCTGCAGCCGCGGAGCGCCTCGAGGAGCGTCGTCGACCCCCCTGCCTCGCAGGCGGGATACAGGCACCAGTTCTCGAGGCGGCAGGCGTCGTAGGCCTCGCTCATGCACTCGGCGGGCTCGAAGCAGGCCACCACCGCGTCGATGCCCTCGGCATAGCATTCCATCAATCCCGCGAACTCCTCCTGCAGCGCCGCGTCGTCCGCCACGAAGCGCTCGACGCAGGCGACGATGTCCCGGGTGGACCCTTCGATGTTCATCAGCGCCATCGAGAAGTCCTCGATGCCGGCGCAGGTGTAGACCGCCGCCGCGGAGGCCCGCCTTCCCGGGACCAGCTCTTCCAAGGCCGTGTCGATGCGCATGGCGGGGGTGGCCGGCATCCCGGCGTCCAGCATCCCGTCGCCGAGCATCCCGTCGCCGGCGTCGCCCTCGGTGAAGGCGACGGATGTCGAGCTGCAGGCGGCCGTCAGGGCGAGGAGCAAGGGGAGCAGGGCAGGCTGCAGGCTGCGACGAAGGTCGGCGGGGCTCATGGGCGGGAGGGCCACGAGCGCCCGAAAACAGGTCAGCCGCCCTTCGCGAGGCAGCGCGCTTCAGGGGCGCCAGGCGCTGTCAGCTCTGGCCCGGGACGGTCATTCGGACGCGGTAGAGCGTGGTCTGCGCCGTGATGAAGAGCGTGCGGCGGTCGTCGTCGCCGAAGGCCACGTTGGCCGGGCGTTCCGGCACGTCGATCATGCCCCATCGCGTTCCGTCGGGCGCGATGACCTGAACCCCCGCCGAGATGGCGACGAAGACGTTGCCCGCGCTGTCGACGGCTAGCCCGTCGGCGCCGCGCGTTCCCGTGACGAAGGTGGCCATGCCGCTCGTGGAGCCGTCGGCGGCCACGTCGAAGCGCCGCACGAGCGCGTCCTCCGTGTCGGCGAGGTAGAGCACGGACTCGTCGGGGCTCAGGGCGATGCCGTTGGGCCGCTGGAGGAGCTCCTCGCTCCGCCACACTTCGCTCACGGTTCCGTCCGGGGCCACGCGGTAGACCCCGTTGAAGGGGATCTCCCGCGTGCGCCCCGCGAGCCCGTAGGGCGGATCGGTGAAGTACACGGTGCCGTCGCTGCGCACGGCGATGTCGTTCGGGCTGTTGAAGCTGCGGCCCATGCCATCGGTCGCGGCGAAGTCGGTGACGTTGCCCTCGCCATCGGTGACGCTGACCCGACGCCCGCCGTGCTCGGCGGCCAGAAGGCGCCCGTCCGGCAGCGAGGCCAGGCCGTTGGCGTTGGCGCTCGGCGTGCGAAAGGGCGCGACGGCGTCGGGCGGCGTCAGCGCGAAAATGGCGTCGCCGTTCAGGTCGCTGAAGAGCAGGACCCCGTCCGCCTCCCGCCAGAGCGGGCCTTCGATGAACTGAAAGCCCCCCTGCACCGCCTCGACCTCGCCCATGCCGACGAGCGGGTTGACGGGAGCGGCCGCGTCGGGCGCGCCGGAGTCGTCGGGCGCGCCCGAGTCGTCCGGCGCCGGGTCCTCGGAAGCGTCGTCGCCGCAGCCGAGGCCGAGGGCGACGAGAAGTACGAGTGTCCCGCGCATCGACGCAGCGTACACGACCACGCTCGTGCAGCTCGCGCCCCGGAAGACTCCGGCCGCGGACACGCCGGGCCACGTGGTCGACGTGTGTTCCGCCGTGACCTTGGTCAGGGCACCATGCGGGTGACGCGCATGGGGTCGTCGAGCGCGATGATCACCGGCTCGAGGTCCGGCGGACCGGGAGAGGTGTAGGCGACGCCATCGAAGGGCGTGGTGCCCGGGCCGCCCGGGTTGAAGAAGGCGCCGTAGTCGCCGGCGAGGCTCGGGATCTCGAGGTGCGTGATGTTCCGCGCCGCGGCATCATCGCCCACCAGGATGACGTCGATGTAGTTGTCGAGGTCTTCGTCGTAGCAGCCGTCGTAGACGACCTCACCGCCTTCCGGCGGACCGAGCTCGGCGAGGCCCACGACGCGCAAGGTGCCGCCGAGCACCGCGTAGTCGACGCC
>JBCCAW010000243.1:0-8411 GCA_039814655.1 Myxococcota bacterium
GGGCGCGGGGTGGGGGCTCTCGTGGGGCGGGGCCCCGCGGCGGGGCGCGTTGTGGTCGACGTCGCCGCCGACGTCGATTCCCTCGGGAACGGAGGGGGCCTTGGGCACCTCCGCCGCCGCCCGGGCTCCCGCTGCCGAGACCGGCGTCATGCCGCGGAGCGGCGTGGGCACGGGCCGGGGGGCCTTGGCCGTCGTCGCCGCACCGGCGGCGCGTACGGCCGGCGCGATGCGCGGCGGCGACGCGGGCGTGCGCCCCTTCGGTCTCCAGCCGCCCCCGGTGCCCTTGCCCTTCGTCCGCCAGCCGCCGGCGCCGGGCGTGGGTGGCGGCGCCGGCTCGGACTCCAGCAGGCTCGAAGGGTGCTCCGAAGGAGACGTCTCGACGTCCACGTCGGACAAGGAGACGCGCTCGGCGGATTCGCGGTCCGCGCCCTCCGTGGCGGTCTCTTCATCGTCCCGAGCGTTCATCGATACTTCCAGTGTACGCTGCCGCCGCATGCGACGCTTCATCGCTGTGGTTTTCGCCGCGGCCCTCATGTTCCCGGAGCTTTCCGTCCGAGCGCAAGAGACCGCGCAAGAGGCCGCCGGCGAAAGGCCTCCGACGGACGCCGAGCTGGCGGCGGCCCGCGCCCGCTTCGGCGAGGGCGTGGCCTTGGCCGACGCCGGCGACCACGAGGCCGCGCTCGCGGCCTATCGCGAGGTCCTCACCGTGGTGGACGCGCCCGCCGTTCACTACAACGTCGCCCACAGCCTCGCGGAGCTCGGGCGTTTCGCGCAGGCCGACACGCAGCTCCAGCGTCTCCTCGCGAGCCGCGACACGGACCCGGAGACGCGGGCGCTCGCGGCACAACAGCGCCAGACCCTGGAGCGCTTGGGTGGCCGGCTTCGCATTCACGTGCGTGGGGACGCGGAGGGCGCCGTGGTGCGCCTCGATGGCTGGGACGTGCCCGCCGAGCGTCGCGTCTCACCGCTGCGCGTCAGCGCCGGCGAGCATGCCCTCGAGCTCGTCGTCGATGGCGCGGTGCAGGACCGGGAGACGTTGGTGATCGCCACCGGCGACCGCGCGGAGGTCGTGCTCCGGCCCCTGCCCGAGCCCGAGGACGTGCCCGTCGCCACGGCCGTGGCCACCCCGGAGCCCGGGCCCGCGGAAGAGCCCGCCGAGGCGGCGCCGCGATGGAAGGATTGGCGCGTATGGGCCATCGTCGGCGGCGTCGCCGCAGCGCTCGCCCTTGGCATCGGCATCGGCGTGGCCGCGGGCGGCAGCGACGGCGGCGCGGCGACCGCAGGCGACCTGAACCCGGGCGTGCTCACCTTTGGGGGCTGACATGACGCGATTTTGGCAACGCCGCCTCTCCTTCGGGCCCGGCCTCCTGGCCCTCGGCCTCGCGCTGGCGGGCTGCGGCGGCGAGGAGGGCCTCACGGAGGTCGTCATCGTCGTCGACAGCGACCTCGAGGTGCCCTTCGACATCGACGGCCTTCGGGTCACGGTCTCCCGGGGCAGTGACGCGCTTCAGGCAACGGGCGGCCTCGGGCCGGGGCAGCCGCCGCTGCCGCGCACGGTGAGCGTGGTGAACGAGAGCCCCACGCTCGGGCCCTTCGACGCGCGCGTGGAGCTCACCCGCGGCGGCCGCCTCGTGGTCGAGCGTCTCGCCCGCTTCACCTTCGAGGCCGGCGCCCGAAGGCGCCTCACGCTCATCGTGCCCGGAGCCTGCGCCGACGTGAGCTGCACCGAGGGGCAGACCTGCGCGCCGCTTGGTGCCACGAACGTGGTCGGCTGCCAGGACCCCAGCGTCACGCTCTCGCCCTTTGCGGGCGCGGGGCAGCCGCTCGACGCCACGCCGCTCGACGCCGCGCCGCTCGACGCCGCGGCGCTCGATGCTGCGGCGCTCGATGGTGGAGTGCCCTGAGGAGCGGCCTCGCGACCGGAGCGCGGCCCCGACGCGGGGCCTTCAGTTGGCGTCGCCGACGCTGGCCGTCTCGCCCCGAAGCACGATGTACACGGCGCTCTCGCCCAGGAGCCAGAGCCGGTCCCGCGCGTCCGTCTCGATGTCGCCGAAGGAGCCCGCCGGGAGCCCCGAGCCTTCGCCGAGCACGCTCCAGGTGCCGGCGTTCCAGACCACCAGCCCGTTGCCCCCGGCGCCCCACACGCGGCCCTGCCGGTCGAGGGCCAGCGCGATGGGCCGCGCGGCCTTCACGTTGGCGGGCATGCGGAACTCGAACTCGCGATTGAAGTAGTAGCCCGGGCCCTCGGCCGCGGCCATCCACACCTTGCCCTCCGTGCCCACGAGCACATCGCTCACGACCTCGCCGCGCACGCCGCGGGCCTCGCCGAAGACGACGGCCTGGGCGTCGCCGAGGCGAACGGCGCCGCTGATGGTGCTGAGCCAGGCGTTGGGCGCGTCCGCGAGGTCGAGGTTCGAGAAATCGTCGGGCATCGAGAGCGCGCCAGGGCCGTCGGTCTCGGGCGTCGCGCCGCGATGGTGGTAGGTGATGGTCTCGTCGTCGGGGCGGAGCACGGCGACGCCGCGGAGGCGGCCGGCCCCGGGGGTGGCGCCGCGAAGGCGCACGGCGACCCAGACGCGGCCGTCGCTCGCGGCGGCCATCATGGGCACGCCGCCGAGCTCCTCGCCTTCGCCGAGGGTCAGGCGCCGCTCGACCACGGGGCTCCAGGCGTTCCGGTTGCGGCGGAAGACGACGACGCTGTTCGGGTCGGCGATCTTGGTCGCGGCGACGTAGAGGCCTTCGTCCGCGCTCGCGAGGGACCAGGGCCGAAGGCCCCGCGGCGTGGGCACGCGCACCAGGCCGCTCTCGCCCTCGTCCCAGGTGGCGACGACGCCTTCGTCCGTGAGCACCCAGGTGGAGCCGTTGGCGTCCACGCCGACCTGCAGGTCCCGGCTGGCCACCAGATCGCGGCTTCGGAGCTCCCGGTCGCCGTTCGGCGTGCGGAGGCCGTTGTTCCGGTCGGCCACGAGCAGCGCGTCGCCGACGGCGAAGGTGGCGTAGACGTTGCTGCCGAGGAGGCCCAGGGGCTTGGCGAAGAAGCCCGGCGCGCGCACCGTCGGCAGGTTCTCGGGCACGGACGCGAGGGCCCGGGGCGGCAGAGCCTCGGCGGCTTCGGCCTCGGGCTCGGGTCCGCCGAGGCGCGCGCGGTAGGCCAGCACGCGGCCCCGGTCCCCGGCCTGGAGCGGCACGAGCGGCGCCCCGGCGGCGCCCTCGGCGTCCGCGGCCATGAGCGCGAAGGCGGCCGTGCGCGTGATGAGCGCCGGCGCGCCGTTCACGCGCTCGAGGGCCACGATGGGCGCCTCGAAGCCGGCGATGGTGTAGGTGAACCAGCGGTTGCCGTCGAAGTGCGCGAGGAATGAGCGCGTGCCGTCCTGGACGAGGGCGAAGGCCGTGCCCTCCCCCGTGTCGACCACGCTGCGGACGTACCCGGCGGGGAGGCCGCGGCCTTCGCCGTGCTCACGAACGACGTCGCCGTCGATGTAGAGGAGCCCGCGCGTGGTGCCGGCGAAGAGCGCGTCGCCGGTTGCCGGGAAGAGCCCCGTGCACTCGACGGGCTCGCCGAAGCGCGTCCAGCTCTGGTCGAGACGCGCCAGGCCCGTGCTGCCGCAGGCCCACACCTTGGACCCGACGCGCTTCATGGCGACGAGCTCGCCCACGGCGGGGAGGGGCAGCGTGTCCGGGAGCACGGCCTCGCCGGAGAGGCCCGCGGCGCCGCCGGCGGTGACGACGACGAGCGGGCCGTTCGGCATGGCGACGAGCGCGCGCACGTCTTCGCTCGGGAGCTCGCGCGTGAAGCGCCGCGGCCGGCCGGCGTCTTCGCTCCGGTAGAGCAGGAGACCCCGGTCCGTGGCGACCCAGAGGCCTTCGGTGGTCTCCACGACGTCGCGCACGGTGTCGAGGTCCGTGACCGTGAGCACCGGGCGCGCGAGGCCGCCGGCCTGGAGCGTGGGCACCGTGGCCTCGGGCACCTGAAGCGCCGTGGCGCCGCAGGCCGTGCCGAGGGCCGCGGCGAGCACGGCGGCGATGCGAAGGAGACGGGGGGCGGTGCGGTTCGGGACGTTCACGGGATTCACGCTCTCTTCGTTTCGAGCCACTCGAGGACGCGGGCTTCGCAGTTCGTGCCGCCGAGGCGGCTCATCTGCTGGATGCCCGTGGGGCTGGTCACGTTGACCTCCGTGAGGCGTCCGCCAATCACGTCGAGGCCCACGAAATGGAGACCATCGGCCGCGAGGCGCGGGGCGACGGCGTCGATGATGCGCTGGTCGGCGGCGGTGATCTCCGTGGCCTCCACGGTACCGCCGACGTGAATGTTGCTCCGGAGGTCGTCGCCCCGGGGCACGCGCAGGATGGCGCCGAGGGGCTTACCGGCCATGAGCAGGATGCGCTTGTCGCCCAGCGCCACCTCCGGGAGGTAGGCCTGCACCATGGCCACGCGCCGGCCCTCGCCGGTCACCGTCTCGATGGCGGCGTTCACGTTCTTGTCGCCTTCGACCAGCGCGAAGATGCCGGCGCCGCCGTGTCCGTCCACGGGCTTGATGACGGCCTTGCCGCCGACCTCTTCCATGAAGGCCTTGATGGCCGCGGCGTCGGCGCTCACGAGCGTGGGCGGCATGAGCTCCGGGAAGTGGCAGGCGTAGAGCTTCTCGTTGGCGTCGCGGAGCCCGCGCGGGTCGTTGACGACGAGCGTTTCGCCGCGGAGCCCCTCGAGCATGAGCGTCAGCCAGAGGTAGTTGGCGTCGAAGGGTGGGTCCTTGCGGATGAAGACCGCGTCGACCTTCGCGAGCTCGACGGTCTCCGGCTCGGCCAGCCTCACCGGGGCGTCCGGGTCGCGCTGGAGCGTCGCCCGGCGCACCGCGGCGAAGGGCCGGCCGGCCTTCAGGCCCACGTCCCGGTAGGTGCAGAAGTCGGCGCGGTGGCCGCGGTTCTGGGCCTCGAGCATGAGCGCGAAGGTGGTGTCCTCGTCGACGATCACCGTGTCGACGGGGTCCATCACGAACACGATTCGCAGGCCCGAGCGCATCGGCCGGTCCGTATCACCGAAGCGGAAGGCCCGGCAAGGACGGGACCCAGACCGCGAGGCTCAGCGGCGGGCGCTCACGCAGGTCTCGCCGGCCGGCGCGCCCCCGGGTTCGACCACCAGCGTGGTCGACAGGCCCGTTTCGAGCACCGTGAGCTCGTACTCTCCAGCCTCGAGGGGCGGTGTGGTGCAGCTCCATTCGCGGCGAAAGCAGATGTCCGGGCAGCCGATGCGGCACAGGCCGACCAGCGGCGTAGCGCTGACCAGCAGCCCGGTGCCGTTCCGGATGACCCGGCAGCTTCCGGCCTCGGTGGTGCAGGCCTCGCAGTCCGCCGCCAGCGAGAAGGTCACGCGGCCGAGGGGCGAGCGCGCCGGAACGCACATCTCGTCCGGGGCGACGATGTTCTCCGGGGACAGCGCGCTCGACGGGCACGCGGGCGCCTCGGGAACCGGCGCGGTGCCGAAGCAGGTCTCGAGCGCAGCGGCGCTTCCCATGGGGCGCGGCACCAGGTCGAGGACCAGGCCGGGCTCGCCGTTCACGCTCACGGGGTAGCGGCCGGGCGCCAGCGCCGGGATCTCACACGCGCCCTCCGTGTACGGGAAGCAGGCGTCGCAGAGCGGGCCTCGGCTGCAGACGGCGGTCTCGAGGGCGAGGCCCTCCGCGCTTTGGCGCACGGCGCACTCGACGCTCTCGCCGCAAAAGCACTCGCCCGGGCCGCCCACGGCGAGGCCGAGCGCGAAGGGCTCGCCCGCGAAGGGCGGGTCCCCCGAGAGCGGGCCCGTGCAGGCCACATCGGCGCGGCGCGGCGCGCACTCCTCCCCGAAGTCGACGGACCCGGCATCCCCCGGCCCGGCATCCCCGGTGGTCGCGTCCGCTGTGCTGGCGTCGCCGAGCGCCATGTCGCGCCCGGAGCTGGCGCCACCGCTTTGGCCCGTCACGAGCGTCTGATGGCAACCGAGGGCCCCCAGGAGGAGCACCGCGAGTCCGACACGAGAGTCCATGCAGCGATGGTGGCCGCTCCCCCTAGAAAGCGTCACCCCGCGTCGCTCGGCACGACGTTGAACATCGTCGCCTCCCGGAGCCCCATCCCATTGAGCACCAGCGGCTGGCCGTCCACGGTGATCGAGTCCGGCACGCGGATGCCCACGCAGCGCTTGGCCTGGGCCGCGCGGGCGCGGCGTAGGGGACAAGGAATGCGGTGCCCTTCCTGCGCAGAAAAGGACTGCTCACTCGTCCATATGTCCGCCCAGGGCGCCCGCCCCCGCGACGCGCTAGCTTGCCGGCATGAACGTTCTTGCGCGCTGTCGGCTCGTCCTTTCTTTCGCCCTCTGGGCTTGTTCCAGCACGACGCTGTTGCCGACGGATCTCGCCGGGGACGCGGGCGCCGACGAAGGGCCCGGGGACCCGCCCCGTCCCGACGCGGGCCCGGACCTGCCTCCGCTTCCGGAGCCGATCACGATCCGCATCACCGACGAGGCGCTCTCGCCGCTAGACGCGGAGATTCGCGTCGCGACGTCCGAGGGCACGCGGCGCGTGACCGGGGACCGGGTCACGTTGAGCAGCGACGAGCTCGTCGAACGCGCGGACGTCGTCGTAGCTGCGCCGGGCTTGGCGCCCTTCGCGGTCAGCACCTTCGCCCGGGACGACTACGCCGCGCTTCCGCAGCTCGAAGGCGACCCGGCCATCGTCTTGGCGCCACTGCTGGTCACCGACCGCCTCGAGGTGCGCGTCTCGACGCGCGGTGGCGCCTTCGTCTCGACGGATCCCCTTGGCTACGGCTCGGGGTTCGCCTTCGGCATGCGCACGGCGGTGGTGCAGCGGGACCCAGCAGTGAGCGCTCTGATTCTCGAAGCCGGTGACGGCACGGCGTGCCCGCTTCGGCTGCCGGTCCCGGACCTCACGACCGTCGAGAGCCCGCTCATCGTGGACCTCGAGAGCCCGGACGCCGAGGAGGTCGATTGCTTCCTGCGTACGCTCGAGGTCTTTGCGCCCGAGGGGACGGAAATCAGGGAGGCGGCGGCGAACGTCGACGTTCCCTCTCGAGCTGTGGGCTACGGGTATGGGGTCAGCGGCACGACGCGCCGCTTCGCCGGTGTGATGGGGAGCCTGCCGCCTCGCGACAACGTGGCCACGCTCAACGTCCGCCTGCTTCCTTCGTCGATCGCGACCCGCGACCATCCGGCCCTCGACCCGAATCGCGCGATCCTCATCTCGGCGACCTTTCTCCGCCCTGGGGACGAGGAGTTCACGACGTCCTTCCTTCGCTTCGAGAGCCCGGAGGCGATTCCGGACCGCGTGGTGCTGCCGGCTTCGGAGCCGGAGGCGCCGCGGGAGCCCGCGCTCCTCATCGGTCTCGACCTCGACCCCATGTCGAGTGGCATCGCCCAGCTCGCGGCGTTCCCCGAGGCGGCGGAGGTGGTGCCGGCGCCCGAGGCCGGCCGTTCGCTGGTCATTGGTTTCGCGGCGTCCGGCGTGCTGTTGCCGCCCGGCGCCTCGGTCATCCGCGGACGCCGTCTCGTCCGGGAGATCCTCGCGCTCGCGGGCCCCGACGCGCTCATCGACCCCGGGCAGGACCTCGGTTTCTTCGTCGTCACCGACGTCACGGCGTCCTACGAGCCCTTTCCCGCGCAACGGTCTGGGGGGCGCTTCGTGGCGACGCCGTTCGCGGGAGCGACCAGCTCCTTTCTCCTCTTCCCGCGGGAGCTGCTCAGCGAGGAGTGAGTGCCCCGCGCGCCCTTCGCGACGCGTGCGGGGCGTTGGCGCGTTCCCTCCGCCAGCAGGCGCCATACCGCCGGCACGGAATACACGCTCACGGTCGAAGACGACTGGCGCCACTACGACGACGACAACCCGCCCACCGACGAGGTGCCCGGGTCCGTACCGCTCACCTATTCCCGCGGCGTCGTGCCGACGTCGTAGCCGGGACCCGGCTCAGTCGGGGTCGAGGCCCGCGACGGCGTCGCAGCCCTTCGCTTTCTGCGTCCAGCGCGAGAGCCACCGCGCGCTCGGCGCCGCCGGAGACGTCGCGCGCCCGCCCCACGCGCTCTCGCCACGCGCTCTCGCAACCCGTCGCAAGCGCGCGTGGCGGCTCCCCGACGTGCTCGAGATCCCCCGAAGGCCCGTGGGTGGGCCCACGCGCCTCGGGGACGGCGTCCCAGGCGCAAGCGGCCGACCGAGGCGCCGTTTTGGTCTCTCGATGACGTGACGGAGCCTGAGAGATGCCAGTCTTGGCGGGTTCACCACCTCAGCGGCTGCCACGCGGTGCCGCCACTGCGGGCTTCGCTGGCGGACCCTGCGCCGGGCTAGGCGAAGCCGAACATTCCGTTGTCGTTGGCGAGGCCTTCCGTGGGAATCGGGACGATGACGTCCCAATGCTCCACCACGCGGCCACCC
>JBCCAW010000063.1:0-16243 GCA_039814655.1 Myxococcota bacterium
AGCACGCCGAGCACCAGCTCGCGGAGCGTCCGCCCCTTCGAGACGCGCGCGATGAAGGTCCCCACGAAGGGCGCCCAGGCGATCCACCAGCCCCAGTAGAAGTGCGTCCAGCTCGCGTGCCACGCGCCGTCGCCGAAGGCGTCCGTCGAGAGCGAGCGCTCGGCCAGGGTCCCGAGGTAGCGCCCCAGCGCGTCGGCGAAGAGATCGAAGAGCAGCAGCGTCGGGCCCGCCAAGAGCACGAAGACGAAGAGCGCGAGACCGAGCCCCACGTTCGCCTGGCTCAGGAGCTTGATGCCCTTGTCGAGCCCGCTCACCACGCTCGCCGTCGCCGCCAAGGTGATGGCCGCGATGAGCCCCACCTGGAGCGCTGGCTCGTTGGCTACCCCGAAGAGGTGCTCGAGGCCCGCGCCGACCTGCATGGCGCCGAGGCCCAGCGACGTCGCCAAACCAAACAGCGTGCCCCAGACCGCCAGCACGTCCACGGCGTGGCCCAGGGGTCCGTGAATGCGCTCGCCGAACAGCGGGTAGAGCACCGAGCGGAGGGTGAGCGGCAGCCCGCGGCGGAAGTGGAAGTACGCGAGCGCGGCCCCCATGGTCGCGTAGATGCCCCAGGCGTGCGGGCCCCAATGAAAGAAGGTCAGCGCCAGCGCCGAGCGCGCCGCGTCCTCGGTGCCGCCGTCGCCCAGGGGCGGCGCCGCGTAGTGCATCATCGGCTCGGCCACGCCGAAGAAGAGCAGGCCGATACCCATGCCCGCGCTGAAGAGCATCGCGAACCAGGCCCGCGTCGAGAATTCGGGACGGGCGTCGTCCGGGCCGAGGCGCACATGCCCGAAGCGCCCGAGGCCGAGCCACAGGACGAAGACCAGCAGCCCCGCCACCGTCAGCACGTAGAACCACCCGAAGGTGCGGGTGATCCATGCGAGCGACGCTGCGAAGAGGGTCTCCGCCGGCCCCGGCGCGAGCAGCGCGAAGGCGAGAAAGGGCGCGATGAGGGCGAGGCTCCCGAAAAAGACGGGCGGGCTCAGCGTTCGCTCGGGCCCAGAGCCCGCGCCTGCGGGACCCTTCGGCGTGGTCACGGCTTTCGGAGGTGCAGGATGCCCCAGGCGAGGTGCCCGGCCGTCCCCGCCTCCACCCAGTGGCCGAGCCCCGTGAGCATGCGGTCCACGTAGTCCTGACCGCTCAGGGCCGAGAGCTCGTCGTAGCGGCCTTCGAGCTCCTCGCGGACCCGGCGGTAGTGGCGCGGTAGCTGCTCGCCCAGGTCCACGACCTTCACGACTTCGAAACCAATTTCTTTCGCGCAGGAAACATAGAACTCAAAGGACCCGAGCGACGCGAGGTGGATGCGGGCGAGCACGGGACCGAGCACGCCGGGGGGGCAGTCGTCGGCCTGCATGGGGTCCGTGAAGACGAAGCGGCCACCGGGCCGGAGCACCCGAAAGGCCTCCTCGAGCACGCGGCGCCGACGCGCCGAATGCAGGATGGCGTCCTGCGACCAAAGCAGGTCGAAGGCGCCGTCCTCGAAGGGCAGCGACTCGAAGTTGCCCCCCACGACCTCGATGCGCGAGGAGAGCGACGCGCGGGCGTTCATCGCGCGGTTCCGCGCGTTCTGCGTCTGGCTGAGGTTGAGGCACGTGACGTGGCAGCCGTGCGACAGGGCGAGATGGCGCGCGGCGCCACCGTAGCCCGCGCCCAGGTCGAGGACCCGGAGGCCTTCGGAGAGAGGCACGAGGCCCGCCATGGTCTCCACCGTGCGCCGGCTGGCGACCCGGATGGCCTCGCTCGGAGCCTCGTAGATCCCGACGTGGATGTCCTCGCCTCCCCAGACGTGGGAGTAGAAGCGGTCGGCGGGGTCCGAGTCGTAGTAGGCGCGGGTCGTGTCGACGACGGCGTCCTCGGGGGTCGCCGCCGTCATTCCCCGCCCGCCGGGCGGTAGGCCTTGTCCACCACGTGGATGAGGAAGTCGGGCTCCTGGTCTTCGAAGTTCCGGTCGAAATCCCCGTAGGTGGTGACCCCCTGGAACCCGGCGTCGAGCAACAAACCTCGGACGTACTGGCGCCGGAGCGGGAACATGTTGAGGTGGAAGACCTCGCCATCGGGGAAGGAGTAGCGGAAGCGCGCGAGGCCTTCGTCGATGTGCTCGGGCTCGGCGACCACGCGGTCACCGCAGTAGTAGTAGCGGTGCTTCGTCGAGAAGCCGGAGTCGAGAATGGCGTCGTAGTTCCTCTGGTCGAGGATCAGGCAGCCGTCCTGCTTGAGCACCGAGTAGAACTCGGCCAGCGCCCGGCGCCGGTCCCGCTCGCTGAAGAGATGCGTGAACGAGTTTCCGAGGCAAACGACCGCGTCGTATTTGGCGTGCACGTCCCGCCCGAGCCAACGCCAGTCCGCTTGAACGGTCCGCAGGATGAGGCCCTCGCGCTTCGCGTTCTCGAAGGCCTTGGCGAGCATCTGTGGGTTACCGTCGGCGCTCTGCACCTCGAAGCCCGCCTTGAGCAGCTGAACCGAGTGAAAGCCCGTGCCCGTGGCGACGTCGAGTACGCGCTGGGCGCCGCGCTCGCGAAGCATGTCGATGAAGAACTGGCCCTCCGAGGACGCGCGGGCGTCCCAGTCGATCAGGTCGTCCCACTTCTCCACGAAGCGCTGGACGTATTCGGCCTGGTATTGGCCCGTCTCGCGGACCTCGAGGGGGTCCGGACCGTAGGATTGATTCCTCGGCCAGGGATGGAGCCGTTCGCCCCGGCGGCCTCGCGCTTCGTCAGTGGTCCCTTCCATGCGAACTACTTAGTGAACGAATGACTTGCTCACAAGCAGAGCGCGTCCAAGCAGCCCTCCCAGCGCTCGACGAGGTGGGGCGGTCACGCGTCGTCGTCGCTCGCCGCTTCTTGCGGCGTCAGGAACGCGCGCACCTCGTCGACCTTCACCTCCAGGGGGCCCGTCGCCAGGACCGGCGCAGCGTCGACGTCTTCCGCCTCCATCATCTCCACGACTCGCCCGAGCATCCAGTCGATCATCGCCTGCTCGCCTTCCGGAAGGGACGCGAGCCGGCTCCGGAACTGGTCCGCCAGGGGCGAGGGCGCGTTTTCGATGAGCGCCTGCCCGGCCTCCGTGAGCGTCACCTCGACCCGGCGCTTGTCCGTGTCGCTTCGGCTTCGGCGCGCGAGGCTCCGCTTCTCCAGGCGGTCCAGGATGCCCGTCACCGTGGCTTGGCTGAGCGACACGGCGCGCGCGATGGCCGAGGGGGTCGAGCGGCCGGACTTCGCGACCTCCAGGAGCACGATGAGCTGGGGGCCCGTGAGCCGGTGGGTCCGCGCGAGGCTTCGGCTGTAGAGGTCGATGGAGCGGACGATGCGCCGCAGGGAGACCAAGATCGACTCCTCGAAACGACTCGCCACGGTGCCGTAGAAGTACCACGCACGCTTGGGGCGCGGCGAGAGGGGGTCTTCCGCTGCGGCGGAGCTCAGCTGAGCTGCGCGTCGACGAGGCGCGCGTAGAGGCCGCCCTTCGCGAGGAGCGTGTCGTGCGTGCCCTCCTCGGCGATTTGCCCGGCCTCGAGGACCACGATGCGGTCCGCGTGACGGACGGTGCTGAGCCGGTGCGCGATGAGCAGCGTCGTGCGGCCCGTCATCAAGCGCTGGAGCGCCTGCTGCACGAGCGCTTCGCTCTCCGCGTCGAGGTTCGAGGTGGCTTCGTCCAGAATCAGAATGCGCGGGTCCGCCAGCAGCGCCCGGGCGATGGCCAGGCGCTGGCGCTGGCCGCCGCTGAGCTGCACGCCACGTTCGCCGCAGAGCGTGCCGTAGCCGTCCGGGAAGCCGAGGACGAAGTCGTGCGCGTTGGCGTCGCGGCAGGCGGCTTCGATGGCCGCCTGGGGCGCGTCCGGCTGCCCGTAGGCCACGTTCTCCGCGATGGTCCCGCTGAAGAGCACGGGCTCCTGCGGCACGATGGCCAGCAGGCTCCGGAGCTCCTCGAGGTCGAGGGCGCGGAGATCCGTCCCGCCGACGCGCACGGCTCCCTCGCTCGGGTCGAAGAAGCGCGGCACGAGCGCCGTCAGCGTGCTCTTGCCGGCGCCGCTCGGGCCCACGAGCGCCACGGTCTCGCCGCTCGCCACGCGCAGGTCGAGGCCGCGCTCGGGACGGCCGAGCACGTCCTGCGTCGGCCGGCTCGCGTAGCGGAAGCGCACGCCCTCGAAGTGCACCTCGCCCGCCGCAGCGCCCCGGGGCAGCGGCGCTGCCTCAGCGGGGCTCTGGATCGCCGGGTCCGTCTCGATGATGGCGAAGAGGCGCTCGGTGGCGCCGGCGGCGCGCTGAATGCCGCCCCAAAGGCTCGTGAGGCTCGCGAGGGCCACGGCCACGAGCGTCGTGTAGAGCAAGAAGGCCGTGAGGCTGCCGGCGCTCATCTCCCCGGCGGCCACGCGGCGCCCGCCGAGCCAGATCATCGCGGCCACCGCGGCGAAGCCCGCGAAGCTGGTCGTGGCCATGAAGGTGGCGCGCCAGCGGGCGAGGCCCAAGGCCTGGCCGAAGCTCGTCTCGACGCCGCCGCCGTAGCGGCCCGCTTCGCGCTCGCTCTGGCCGAAGGCCTGCACCGTGGCGATGGCGCCGAGGATCTCCTGCACGCGCCCGTTCGTGTCCGCCACGGCGTCCTGCAGGCCCTGGCTCATGACGCGGATCTTCCGGCCGAAGAGCACGAGGCTGATCATGAGTGGCGGGACGACGAGCAGCATGATGCCCGTGAGCGAAGGGCTCTCGATGAGCAGGAGCGTCACGCCGCCAACGAGCTGGATCAGGTTCCGCATCGCCATGCTGAGCTCCGTGCCCACCACGCCCTCGACGATGGCGACGTCGCCGGCGATGCGCCCGACGAGCTCGCCGCTCCGGCGCGCCTGGAACCAGCCCACGGGGAGGCGCACGAGCCGGTCGACGACGCGGCGCCGCAGATCGGCCACGGCCCGCTCGCCGAGCCAGCTCATGAGGTAGTGGCGGCCCCAGATGGCCACGGACTGGAGCGCGAAGAGCGCCACGAGGAGGAGGCCGATGCGGTCGAAGGCCGCCGTGCCGCCGCCGTCGAGGCCGTCGTCGATCATGCGCCGGATGACCTGCGGGTAGGCCAGGCCGAGGCCGCTGCCGGCCACGAGGAAGACCGTGGCCAGCGCAAAGCGGCTCCGGTAGGGCGCGATGAGCCCCACCACGCGCCCGGCGCGACGGAGGCGCGCGCCGGTGCCCGCGGACTCCGCGGGTTCGGCGCGGGCCGGCTCGTCGGTCAAGGGCGGCGCGCTGGCCGCGGAGGGGGTGACGCTCATCGTCCGAAAGTCGCCGTTCGCACCTCTTCGTTAGTCTTGTCCCAGAGCGGTGCGACCTCCCGGAGGTAAGAAAAGGTATAGATGCCCGTCGCGTGGCCGTCGCCCCAGGTCATGCGGAGCGCGTAGCTGCCGCTCGTCCCGAGCTCCCGGAGCACGAGCGCTTCGTCGGGCAGGTCGTCCACGCTCTCCAGGTAGACGATGCGCCCCGTATGCCCCTGGCAAACGGCGCAGGGGCAGAAGGCCCGCAGGAGCCGGTGCGGGTGGTGCGTGGTGGCGCCGTCGTCCCAGCGAACCTCCATCATACGGGCGCCTTCCGGGGCGCGGATCTCGAGCGGTTCGGGAATCGAGGACATGCGGCGAGTCTTGGGCTTCGTTCGAAAAATGAGAAGGAAGGCCTCTAGCGCCTCAAAAACTCACGGCCACCATTGCGGTTTCGTCCAGGTTCGCTACTCAGCACTCTCTGAAGGAGAGCGTCTTGATGGATTCCCGCGTTTTCGCATCGCTTCTCGTGCTCGCCGTCGCCTGTGGCGACGACTCGGGTGCCGACCCCACGGGCATGACCCCCGACGGCGGTGTTCCCGACAGCGGCACCATGACCGGCACGACGCTGCGGACCGGAGCGCCGCTCCAGGTGTCGCCGGTGTACCAGTCGACCGAGTCGCCGGACGGCTTCGGTTTCGCGATGATGCGCGACTGGATCCCCATGGACCTCGACTTCTCCCCCTCGGGGCAGCTCTGGGTCATCCAGCGCCCGGAGCAGGTGGTCGGCGCGGACGGCGTCGACCCGTACCCGGACTCCGTGGAGTGCCCGGCCCGCGCCTACTCCGACGGGACCTTCACGGACCACGACTGCGGCTCGCTCTTCGGCAGCACCGTGGCCATCACGAGCCCCACGGATCCGGAGATGGCCAGCACGGGCAACGGCCGGACGCGCTTCGTCAACGACCGGAACTCGCTCCACTTCATGCGCCGCCCCTCGGCTCTCGCCTTCGGCGCCGAGTCGGTGACGGTTCAGCCGGACAGCCCCGGCGCGGACGACGGCCGCGGCGGCTCGCTCCTGCGGGCGCCGGAGACGTACACGGAGACCTTCGGCACCTGCATCGAGCACCTCACGGCGAACCCCACCGATAGCCCGCCCTTCATCGGTCCCTCGCTCTGGACCACGGACCCGAGCATTTACAACGGCACGAGCGGCATCGGCGGCAACGGCGCGCACCTCGATATGGTGCACGCCACGCAGTACTGCATGGGCATGGCCTACGAGGGCGGCAACGTGTACTGGCTCTACAACGGCCAGGACGGGACGCTGGACCGCTACGACTTCGCCGACCCGCACGTGCCGGGCCATTTCTACCACGGCGACGCGAGCGTCGACCGCTACTTCTGGAGCGACGACAGCCTCGGCCGGCTGCCGGACGTGCCCAGCAACATGGAGATGGACGACACCACGGGCCTCTACATCGCCGACTCGGGCAACGGCCGCGTGGTTCGCTTCGACACGGGCGCCGACATGCCCATGTTCGGCACCGCGGCGACCTTCGAGGGTCCGGCGCTCATGGCGACCACCTTCGAGGGCGTGGACCTCGAAGTCATCGCCTCCGCCGAGGCGCTCTCGGCGCTTTGGGGTGGCGGCGGCGCCGAGCCGAGCGGTCTGTCGCTCCTCGACGACGACGCGCTCGTGGTCGCCGACCACGCGACGGGCTTCATCTCCATCCTCGACCGCACGACGGGCGAGGAGATTCGCACCATCGACACGGAGCTCGGCGCGGGCATCGGCGGTCTGACCGTGGAGGACGGGGTCATCTACTTCGTCCACATGACCAACCGCATGACCTACCGCATCGACGTGCTCGAGCCGGAGACGCCGGCGCCCTGAGCCTCCGCGTTTCTTCCTGGAGGCGGCCTCCACGCGCTCGCGTGGGGGCCGTTTTCCGTTGCGCGCCCCGTTGCCCGCTCCCGTGCGCGCCCCGTTGCCCGCTCCTGTGCGCGCGCCGTCCTCGCGTGCTTCCGCTTCCTGCGCGCGCCCGGGCCCGGCGGCGCTAAGGTCCCCGCGGTGGACGACCCGCTCGAGCTCCTGGCCATCGTGGTGACCGGCTTCGTCGCGGGCTTCGTGAACACCGTGGCCGGGGGCGGCTCGTTGCTCACGCTGCCGGCGCTGATGCTCGCGGGGCTGCCGGCGGACGTGGCCAACGGTACGAACCGGGTGGGCGTGGTGCTGCAGTCGGCGAGCGGTCTCGTCGGCTTCCGCCGGGCCGGACGTCTCTCCCTCGCTTCGCTCCCGGCGCTGAGCCTGCCGACGGTGCTTGGGGCGGCGCTCGGGGCCTGGCTCGCCGCGGACGTGCTGCCCCGGCACCTCGTGGAGCCGGCGCTCATGGCGGCGCTCGTCGTGGTGGCGCTCGCCATGCTCTTCGCGCCCCCGCAGGAGGGCGGGGACGCGGCGGAGGCCAGGTCCTTGCGCGAGCGGCCCGGGGCCGCCCTGGGGCTCTTCGTCGCGGGTCTCTACGGCGGCTTCGTGCAGGCCGGCGTGGGCTTCGTGCTGCTCGCCGTGCTCGGCCGGGGACTGCGCCTGGACCTCGTGCGGGCCAACGCGCTCAAGGTGGGGCTCGTGCTGCTCTTCGGTCTCGTGGCGCTGGGGATCTTCGTGGCGAAGGACCAGGTCGCCTGGGGTCCCGGGCTGCTGCTCGCGGGAGCCACGGTGCTCGGCGCCCAGGCCGGCGTGCGCTTTGCCATCGAGGTCCCGGCGCGCGTGCTCAAGCGAATCGTCGTGGCGTGCGCGCTCGCGAGCTGCGCGGCTGTGGTGCTCCGAGGGTGAGCGACTGCCTCTTCCGGCGCGCGCTTTCCGCTGACGGGCGCCCTGAGCCGTGGCATGGTCCGGAGCGGTGAGCACGCAGCCCGACCCCTGGGAGCGCGAAGGTCTTCCCAAGCCGGGGACCACGCTGCTCGGTCGCTACCGCCTCGAGCGTCCGCTGGCACGCGGCGGCATGGCGATGATCTACCGCGCGCACGACCCGGTGCTCGACCGGGCCGTGGCCGTGAAGGTGATGCCCGAGCGCTTGAAGACCGAGCGCAGCCACGCGCGTTTCTTGCGCGAAGCGCGCCTCGCGGCGCAGGTGAGCCACCCGAACGTGGTCGAGACCTACGACGCGGGTGTCCTGGAGAGCGGGGCGCCCTTTCTCGTCATGGAGTTCCTCGACGGCGAGACGCTCTACCAGCTGCTCCACCGCACCGGGAAGCTGCCGCTGCACCAGGCGGTGAACGTGCTCGAGGCCGTGCTGAGTGGCGTCGCGGCGGCGCACAAGCGGGGCGTGGTGCACCGCGACCTGAAGCCCTCGAACGTGCTGCTGCTCGCGGACGCGCCGCACGTGAAGGTCATCGACTTCGGGCTCTCGAAGGACCTCCGGGACAAGGGGCCGCGGCTCACGGGGCCGCGGGAAGCGCTGGGCACGCCGAGCTACATGTCGCCGGAGCAGGTCATGGCCGAGCCCGTCGACGCGCGCACGGACGTGTACGGCACGGGCGTGCTCTTCTACGAGATGATCACCGGCGAGCGCGCCTTCCCGAAGCCGGCCAAAGGCAAGCTCGTGAAGGACGTCTTCGCCATGATCCTCCGGGACGCGCCGCCGGCGCCCACGACCGTGGACCCGACGCTGCCCGAGGCCGTGGACACCTTCGTGCGGAAGTCCATGGCGAAGCGGCCGGACGACCGCTACCCGAGCGCCGACGCCATGCGCGTCGCGGTGACCAAGCTTTCGGCCTGAGCCACCGCGCCGCAGGGCCCGCGGCCCGAGCTCAGCGGGCGCGGGCGAAGGCCGTGGCGTCGGGCACCACGGTGTCGAGCACGCGGGCCGTGGAGAGCACGCCCGGGAGGCCGGCGCCGGGGTGCGTGCCCGCGCCGACGAGAAAGAGGTTCTCGATGTCTTCCGAGCGGTTCGAGGGGCGGAAGCTCGCGCTCTGGAGGAGCGTCGGCTGGAGGCCGAAGGCGGCGCCTCGGAGCGAGAGGTAGTCGTCGAGGAAGCCCTGCGGGTGCAGCGTGCGCGACGCCGTGAGGTTGGCGCCGAGGTCCGGAAGGAGCGTGCGCTCGAGGTAGGACTCGACGGCCTTGCGGTAGGGCTCGTTCATGCGCTCCCAATCGACGCCGCTCTCGAGGTGCGGGACCGGCGAGAGCACGTAGAAGCTGTCCCGGCCCTCCGGCGCCATGCCCGGGTCCGTCTTCGTGGGCCGGTGCAGGTAGAGGCTGAAATCCTGGCTGAGCACCTTGCGGTCGAAGATGTCTTTGAGCAGCTCCTTGTAGCGCGGGCCCATCAGGATGGTGTGGTGCTCGACGTGCTCGTAGCGCTTCTTGGTGCCGAAGTACCAGACGAAGAGCGACATGGAGTACTTGGAGCGCTCGATGCGCGCGTCGGTCCAGGCCTTGCGGTAGCGCGAGGGGATGAGGTTCTTGTAAAGCCAGGCCGAGTCGGCGTTGGAGACGACGAGGTCCGCGTGGAGGGTCTCGCCGCTCGCCAAGCGCACGCCCGTGGCGCGGCCGGTCTTGCCCTGGGTGGTCGTGTCTTCGACGAGGACCTCCTCGACGGTCTCGCCGAGGCGGAGCGTGCCTCCGAGCTGGCCTTCGATGAGGCCGACGAGGCCCTTCACGAGCGCGCTCGTGCCGCCCTTGGGGTAGTGCACGCCCCACTTGCGCTCGAGAAAGGCGATGAGCGTGTAGATGCTCGTCGTGTTGTAGGGGTTTCCGCCGACGAGGAGCGGGTGGAAGCTCAGCACCTGGCGGAGCTTCTCGTTCTTCACGTACTTGGAGACGAGCTGGTAGACGGTGCGCCAGCTCTCGAGGCGCATCATGGCCGGGGCCACGCGGGCCATGTCGAGGGGGCTCTCGAAGGGCACGTGGCCGAGCTTCTCGAAGCCCGTGGCGAAGATGCGCTCGCTCTTCTTGATGAAGGCCTCGTAGCCAGCGAGGTCGCTCGGGGCGAGCTTGAGCACCTCGCGGCGCATGGACGCCGGGTCTCCCGAGTAGTCGAAGATGGAGCCGTCATCGAAGCGGATCCGATAGAAGGGCGTGACCGGCAGCATGGTCAGGTCGTCGCCCATGCGGCGGCCGCAGAGCTGCCAGAGCTCCTCGAAGAGGAAGGGGGCCGTGACCACGGTCGGACCCGCGTCGAAGACGTGGCCGTCTTCCTCGAAGATGCGCGCGCGCCCGCCGGGCTGGTCGAGGCGGTCGACGATGGTCACCCGGTAGCCGCGCACGCCGAGGCGCACGGCGGCGGCCAGACCGCCGAAGCCGGCGCCGATGACCAGCGCGTGGGGGGCGTCGCCGCCGGCGAGCGTCGGCGTGCGGCCCTGGTTGAGCTTCCCCTGAGGGAGAAGACGGTCCGGCGAGAAGTTGTCGATGACGGTCATGAAAGGTGCCTGGAAGTCGAACGAAAGCGGAAGCCCGGCGCCCCGCTGAGGGGGCGACCCCCCGGTGTCGTCGGGGGCCCTGCTTCCATTAGCCCCAAAAAGACACACGCCCGAAGGCAAAAAGCCCCCGGGCGTGCGCTGGGTTGGTTCGTTTGTGTTGTGATGATCGCGGGCAACTCCGCCGAAGCAGAGTCACCCGCTGTCGAACTTAGGGTTCCCCACGATCTCGACAAGCCGCGACGAGGTCCGGAGCGAGCGTGGCGGAGGCGTGTCGTAGCGCTCGAAAAACCGAGGCGCTCCGTAATCTTCCGCGTGGCGAGGCGTCTGGTTGACGCTCCCTTTCGGGAATTTTAGACACGACCTGGTCAAAATGCGTCGACGTCCCTATATGCAGACTCTGGCTCCGGGCTCGCGCCCGCGGCGGGGGCACGGATGAGCGACGACGTAAAAGACTCCCCGCGCTACCGCGTGGGCATGGTGGCTCGGCTGACGGGCCTGTCGACGCACACGCTGCGGATGTGGGAGAAGCGCCACCAGGCGGTGGTGCCCGCGCGCACGCCGGCGGGTGGCCGGCTCTACTCCGACGCCGACGTCGAGCGGCTGATGCTGCTCAAGCGCCTCGTTGACGGCGGTCACTCCATCGGGAGCATCTCGCCGCTCGAGAACGAGGAGCTGAAGCGCACGCTGGCGGTTCAGCGGCCGCCGGAGCCGCGGATCCAGGCGGCGCCGACGGATGTGCGCGACCGCTTCTTGGCGGCCATCGCGGACCTCGATGCGCACGGGGCGGAGCAGCTCTTGGCGCGCGCGGCCGTGGCGCTGGAGCCGCGGGCCTTCCTCCTCGACGTGGTGCGGCCGATCCTCGACGAGATGGGCCGGCGCTACGAGGCAGGGCAGCTTCGCATCGTGCACGAGCACGTCGCGTCGGCGATCCTGCGCAACCTGCTCGTGTCGCTCACGCGCATGTTCCCGCGCTCGAGCCGGGAGCGGACGGCGATCATCGCGACGCCCGCGGGCGAGCGACACGAGTTCGGTGCGCTGATGGTGGCGATGCTGGTCGCCATGAAGGGCTGGCACGTTCTGTACCTCGGGACGGACCTGCCGGCGCCGGAGATCGTCTTCGCGGCGGAGAAGAGCGAAGCGAGCCTGCTCCTGCTCAGCGCGGTGCGCCTCGACAGCGAAAGCGCGGCGTCGGAGATCACGCAGATCGAGGCGAGTCTCCCCGCGCAGGTGGACCTCGTCGTGGGCGGCGCCGCGGCCTCGACGGTCGCGCTCTCCCGCGGCCGCTACATCGAAGACCTGGGCTCCCTCGAAGCCATCCTCGGCCGCTGAGCGTCGCCGTCGCGTGAGGACGGTCGCCGATTCGTCAGCTCGACGGTCGGCACCTTCTTCAAGCTCGTGCATCGCGACGCGGCGTACGCAGAGGAGCTTCGCGGGGCAGCCAGCCACGCCGACGCCATCGAGCAGGCGACGCTCGCCGAGAGACGTGCGCTCGACGAGTGGGCGTTCGAATCGGACGCGCGGCCGTCGGCGCGCAGTCAAAGCCCTTTCCACGGCCCGCGCCCTCTCCGATGCTTCGCGGCATGTCGCGCCCCGCGAAGCTCTTTTGGCTCGGGAGCCTCTACCTCACCCAAGGGCTGCCTTTCGGGGTGCAGGCGCGGCTGCCCGAGTACCTGCGGGCGAGCGGCATGGACCTGGCGTCGCTCGGGTTTCTCGGGCTGCTTGCGTTGCCCTGGCTGCTCAAGGTGCTCTGGGCGCCGGCCGTCGACGCCACGGCGCCCGGGCGTCTCGGGCGGCGGCGGCGCTGGATTCTGCCGCTCCAGCTCTGCACGGCGGCCGTCTGCGCCGTCGCTGCGTTCGTGCCGCCGGAGGCGAACCTGCCGCTCCTGCTCGGCCTCGTGTTTCTCCTGAACTTCTTCACGGCGACGCTCGACGTGGCCGTCGACGGGCTCGCCGTCGACCTGCTCTCCCCGGAGGAGCTCGGCGCTGGCAACGCCGCGCAGGTCGTCGGCTTCAAGGTCGGCGGCCTGCTCGGTGGCGGGCTTCTGAGCTGGCTCGCGGAGCAGTTCGGCTGGGCCTTTCTCTTCCTCAGCGTGATGGCCCTCGTGCTGCTCGGCTTCGCCATCACGCTCGCCTTTCGCGAGCCAAGGGGCGCCGCGACGCCCGCCGTGGAAGAGCCGCCCCGGCAGGCGCTCGTGGCCATGCTCCGGGGCCTCTTCGCGACCCGCGGCGGCGTGCTCGTGCTGGCCATTGTGGCCACCTACAAGCTCGGCGAGAAGATGGCCGATGGCCTTTGGGGGCCCTTTCTCGTCGACGCCGGCTGGACGCCGGGGGAGCTCGGTCTGCTCCGCGGCACCTGGGGCATGGGCGCCTCCATCGCCGGCTCGCTGCTCGGCGGCTGGCTCGCCGGTCGCCTCGCGCTGCGGGTGGCGCTGCTCGTGGCGGGCACGCTGCGCCTCGTGCCGCTCGCGCTTCAGCTCGGGGTCACGCTCGGGCTCGCGGACGCCGCGCCGGGCGCCCTCGCGGTGGCCGTGGCGACGCTTGCCGAGGCTTTCGGCGGCGGGGTGCTCACAACCGTGCTCTTCGCCTTCATGATGAGCCGGGCGGACCGCCGCGTGGGCGCGACCAGCTTCACGCTCTTCGCCGTCGTCGAGGTGCTCGGGAAGTTCCCGGCGGACCCCATTGCCGGCCTCCTCGCGGCGCGCGCCGGGTACGCGCCGGCCTTCGCGCTCGCGCTCGGGCTCAGCCTGCTCTGGCTCGCGCTCCCGGCGCTCTATAGGGGCCCGAAACGTGGACTCAGCGCGAGCCCGTCGACCGGCGCCGGCGGCGCTGAAGCACCGTGAGCACGTCACCGATGGAGCGGTGCGACGCGCCGCGGTGGCGGAGCGGGGCCTGCTCGTGAATGCGGTAGCGGTTGCGACGGCCGGTGCGCTCGCGCGTGAGGTATCCGGCTTCTTCCAGCTCTCGCAGGATGCGCAGCACCGCGCGCTCGGTGATTCCCACGGACTCCGCCACGTCGCGCACGCGCGCCCCGGAATCGAGGGAGACGCAAAGCAGCACGTGGGCGTGGTTCGTCAGGAAGGTCCATCCGGGCCGATCGGCCATCGTCGTCAGTACTCCTTCGGTCACGTCCTCACTGCTCCCGCTGCGCGTGCTTCGACTTCGCTCTTGGGCCATGACGCCCTGGCCGCGCGCCGGTACAAACGGTCCGCGGCACCCGTTTTTGAACGGCGATGCGTGGGATCGGACGAAGTGACGAGGTGATGAGCGTGAACGAGAGCCCGAAGCCGCTAGTCGGCGTCATCATGGGAAGCCGTACGGACCTGCCCGTCGTCGAGAAGTGCCTCGAAGTGCTCACGCAGCTCCAGGTCCCCCACGAGAAGCGCATCGTGTCCGCTCACCGCACGCCGGACCTCATGGCCGAGTACGCCGGCGCGGCAGCTGCACGGGGCCTGAAGGTCATCGTCGCCGCGGCCGGCGGCGCTGCGCACCTACCCGGCATGGTGGCCGCCTACACCTCGCTCCCGGTGCTCGGCATCCCCGTTCCCATCGGCCACCTTGGCGGCACGGACGCGCTCCTCTCCATCGCCCAGATGCCCAAGGGCGTTCCCGTCGGCACGCTCGCCGTCGGGAACCACGGCTCGGCCAACGCCGGCTGGCTCGCCGCGCGCATCGTCGGGGCCTTCGACCCGGCGATCCAGGCGCGCCTCGACGCGCATCGCGCCGCGGAGAACGCGCGCATCCGCGCCGAGGTGCTGGAGTGAGTCTCGAAGACCTCATCCGCGCACCAAAGCTCGGCGCCGCGCTGGGCGTCGTCGGCGGCGGTCAGCTCGGGCGCATGCTCGGTCTCGCCGCGCGTCCCCTCGGGCACCCGCTCCACGTGCTGGCCCCGTTCTCCGACGCCGGCGCCCCGGCCCGGTCCGTGGCCGCGCGCTGGGTCGAAGGCGCCTTCGCGGACCTCGACGCGCACCGCACGCTCGCGGCGGAGGTCGCGGCGATCACCTTCGAGGTCGAGGACGCGGAGCCGGACGTGCTGGCGGTCCTCGAAGGCGAGGGCGTCGCCGTTCATCCCTCGCCCGCCGCTCTCCGCATCGTGCGCCGCCGCGCGAGCCAGCGGCGCTGGCTCCGCGAGCATGGCTTCCCCATGCCCGCGCTCCGCGTCGTCGAGAGCGTGGAAGCCCTCGCCGCCGCCGAGGCCGAGCTCACGAGCGAGGCCGGACCTCCGTTCGTGAAGACGGACCGCGGCGGCTTCGACGGCCGGGGTCAGGCCCGCGGCCGGGCCAGCGAGGACCCGGCCATGCGCGCCGCTCTCGAGGAGCAGCCCCTCGTGGTCGAAGCGGCGGTGCCCTTCGACCGTGAGCTCAGCGTGCTCGTCGCGCGCGACGCCGCCGGCAACGTGGCGGTGCATCCCGTCGCCGAGAACGTACACATTCAGGCCGTGCTCCATCACGCCATGCTGCCGGCACGCGTCGATGAGGGAACGGCCGCCGAGGCCCGGGCCCTGGCCGCGCGGCTGGCGACGACCATTGGGCTCGTCGGCATCCTCGTCGTCGAGCTCTTCGTCACCGCGGAGGGCCTCCTCGTCAACGAGATGGCGCTTCGGCCCCACAACACCTTTCACGGCGCGGACCGCGCCTGCGCCCTCGGGCAGTTCGAGCAGCAGCTCCGCGCCGTGCTGGGCTGGCCCCTCGGTGACCCCGAGCTTCAGCGGCCCACGGCCCTCGTGAACCTCTTCGGCGACCTTTGGGCCGGTGGCGGGGGCGCGGGCCTCGACCTGGCGGCCGCGCTCGCCGTGCCCACGGTGCAGGTACACCTCTACGAAAAGGCCGCCACGCGCCCTCGCCGCAAGATGGGTCATCTGACCGCCACCGGCGCGACCGTGGACGAAGCGCTCGCGCGTGCCCTCGATGCCGAGCGGCGCCTTCGTGCCTCCGCCGGCGTCCCGGCCTTCGGCGTCTCCGCCTGAGGAGCGCCCGGCGGCGTCGAGTCGCGGGAAAAGTCGGGCGATCCCGCGCCTCTTCCAGAGGTCGCAAGCTTGACTCGGAACTGCGCCGGATCGTGTAATCGCGCCGGCCGCGCCGGCTCCGGAACCCACCGGAGGCGCGCCGGGGCATCGAGGCAGCGCATGTTCGCAGTCGTCATCACCGAGAAGGGCGGCGCCCAGCGGCGGGTGGAGTTCGACAAGAGCGAGGTCACCATCGGCCGCGTTCAGGGCAACGACGTCATCCTCCCCAAGGGAAACGTCTCGAAGCGCCACTCCCGCATCGTGCTCAAGGACGGCCGCTTCATCGTCGTCGACCTGAAGAGCACCAACGGCACCTACGTCAACGGACGGAAGATCACGTCGCCGCTCGTCGTGAAGCCCGGGGACAAGGTCTACATCGGCGACTTCATTCTCACCGTGGAGGAGGGGCCGCTTGCGGACGGATCCTCGCCCCCGGTCCCGGAGCCGGCCCGGCTTCCTGCGCCCGCGCCGGCGCCGCGCCCCGCGCCCGCACCCTCCGTGCGCCCGGCGCCGCCGCAAGCCGCGCCGCCGCAAGCCGCGCCGCCGCAAGCCGCGCC